>JAKFCH010000338.1:0-16043 GCA_036676765.1 Deltaproteobacteria bacterium | reverse complement strand
GGCCGCCGCCGCGGCGACGTCGGCGCGGGGCGCGGACGTCGCCGCCTCCCGTGCGCCGGTGGCGTGCGTGTCGATCGTGGGTGCGGGGCCGGGCGATCCGGGCCTGCTCACCCTCCGCGCGGCCGAGCGCCTGCGCGAGGCCGAGGTGGTCCTCTACGACGCGCTCGTCTCGCCGGAGATCCTCGCGCTCGTGCCCGATACATCGGAATGTATCAGTGTCGGAAAGCGGCGCGGCAAGCACATCGCCGAGCAGGACGAGATCCACGCCCTGCTCGTTGCCCACGCGCGGGCCGGCAAGCGTGTGGTGCGGCTCAAGGGCGGCGACCCGTTCCTGTTCGGGCGCGGCTACGAGGAGGTCGAGGCCCTCGCCGCGGCGGGCATCCCCGCCGAGGTGGTTCCGGGCGTGACGAGCGCGCTCGCCGCGCCGGCGGCCGCGGGCATCCCGGTCACCCACCGCGACCTCGCCGGCGCCGTGGTCATCGCGACGGGGCACGACGCCGCGGCGCCCGCGCGCGACGCCGTGCGTTGGAAGGCCATCGCCGACAGCGGGCACACGATCGTCGTGCTCATGGGCCTCGCGGAGCTGCCACGCATCGCGGCGTCCGTGCGCGAGGCGGGCCGGCCCGGGACGACGCCGGTGGCGGTCGTCGCGTCTGGCACCACTCCGCGGCAGCGCGTGGCCCTCGGCACGCTCGACGACATCGTCGCGCGGGTCCGCGCCGCGGCGATCGAGGCCCCCGCCGTCATCGTCATCGGCGAGGTGGCGCGGTTCGCGCGGGTGACGGAGCCCGACGCCACCGCGACACATCCGATACACGCGACACATCCGATACACGTGTCGACGCCGCCGCCGGCGGCGCGCCGCCACGCCTTCCCGACCGCCGACCGCGATGCGGTCTACCGCGCCATCCACACCCGGCGCGACGTGCGCGCCTACCTCCCAGACCCCGTGGCGCCCGACGTTCTCGCGCGCGTGCTCGACGCCGCCCATCACGCGCCCTCGGTCGGCTTCATGCAGCCCTGGGACTTCGTGCTCGTCGCGTCCGCGGAGCGCCGGCGCGCCGCCTACGATCACGTGCGCGCCGTCTCCGAGGCCGCCGCGGCGCGCTACCCGGACGACCGCGGCGCGACCTACCGCGCGCTCAAGCTCCAGGGCATCCTCGACGCGCCCGTCAGCGTCGTCGTCACCTGTGATCCGACGCGCGGCGGCCCCGACGTGCTCGGCCGGCCCACCATCCCCGAGACGGACACCTACTCCACCTGTCTCGCCGTCCAGAACCTGTGGCTCGCGGCGCGCGCCGAGGGCCTCGGCGTCGGCTGGGTGAGCCTCTACGAGCCCCCGGCCATCCGCGCGATCCTCGGCATCCCGCCACACGTCCAGGTCATCGCGTGGCTCACGCTCGGGTGGCCCGTCGAGCTCCCCGACGAGCCGATGCTCGCGCGGGTGGGGTGGCGGCAGCGGCTCGCGCTCGACGCGCTCGTCCATCGCGACCGTTGGGGGGGAGCGGGCGGTGCGGAGGCCGCCGGTGAAGCCGCGCCGGTCGCCGAGACCCCCGCTGAGTCCCCAGCCGAGGTCGCCGCCTTCCGAAACGACGCGCTCACCAAGCCACCCGGCAGCCTCGGGCGCCTGGAGGACGCCGCGCTCCGGATCGCGCGCGTGCAGGGCGCGGCGTATCCGCGCGCCGAGCGGAAGTGGCTCCTCCTGTGCGCCGGCGATCACGGCGTCACCGAGGCCGGCGTGTCGGCCTACGAGCGGCGCGTCACCGCCCGGATGGTCCTCCAGTTCGCGGCGGACGCCGGGGCCGTCAACGTGTTCGCGCGCGCCACCGGCACCCGGGTGCGCGTGGCCGACCTCGGCGTGGACCACGACTTCGCGGGCGCCACCGCGGTGGCCGACCACAAGATCGCGCGCGGCACCCGGAGCTTCCTCCGCGGCCCCGCGATGGACCCCGACCAGGCGCTCGCGGCGCGCGCGGCCGGCCGCGCGCTCGTGGTCGGCCTCGGGCCCTGCGATCTGCTCGCCCTCGGCGAGATGGGGATCGGCAACTCCACGGCCGCGGCCGCGATGGCCGGCGCGCTGCTCGGCCTCGACGCGTCGGCCGTCACCGGCGCGGGCACCGGCGTCGGAAGCCGGACGCTCGAGCACAAGCGCGCGGTCGTGGCCGAGGGCCTCCGCCTCCACGCCGGGCACGACCCGCTCGAGGCCTTCGGCGGCTTCGAGATCGCAGGGCTCGTGGGCGCCATCGAGGAGGCGGCGGTGCGTCGTGTCCCGGTCGTGCTCGACGGCTTCATCACCGGCGTGGCGGCGCTCTACGCGGTGCGCGTCCTCGGCGTCGGGACCGACGGCCTCCTCGCCGGGCACCGCTCCGCCGAGCCTGGCCACGGCCCGGTCCTCGACGCGCTCGGCCTCGCGCCGCTGCTCGACCTCGGCCTCCGGCTCGGCGAGGGCACCGGGGCGGTCCTAGCGCTCGGCCTCCTCGACGCGGCGTGTCGCACCTTCCGCGAGATGCGCACGTTCGCCGAGGCGGGCATCGCCGACGCCCGCGTGGTGGAGGCGTCCCGTTGATCAGGCACTTCCCCATCTGGCTCCTCGCCTGCGCCGCCCCGGAGGTGCCCCCCGGGCCCCGCGTCGTGAGCCTGCACGACACGACCACGGAGATCGTGGTCGGCCTCGGCCGCGCGGGCGATCTCGCCGCGATCACCGAGCCCCGGTTCCTCTCCGAGGCAGCCGCCGCCGCGGTCGCAGGGGTCGCGCGCCTCCCGAGCGGCCCGCTCTCCGGCGAGGCGCTGCGCGCGCTCCACCCCACCCTCGTGCTCGGCACCGACGTGGTCGACGAGCAGTCGCCGACGCTCCGCCCCCAGCTCGGCAGCGTGCCGGTCCTGTTCGTCGATCCCGCCGGCCTCGACGGCCTCTACACCGCCGTGGACGCCGTCGCCGACGCGCTCCACGCGGACGCGACGGCCTACCGGGACGCCCTCGCCGGACGCGTTCCGGAGCCCACCGCCGGCTCGCGCCTGCGTGTGGCCCTCTACGATTGCTGCGATCCGCCCTTCGTGGCCGGCGGACGCGTGCCGCTGACCGAGCTCCTCGACCGGCTCGGCGCCGACAACGTCTTCGGGGCGCTCGACCAGGACTGGGCCCACGTGTCCTGGGAGGCGCTCGTCGGCGCGCGTCCGGATCTCGTGGTGGTGCACGACTACGCCTGGGAGGGCCAGGGCGACACGCTGGCGAAGATCGCCGCGCTCCGCGCGCACGGTGTGACCGCGCCGACGGTGACGCTCCCCCTCGCCCTCGCGCTCGAGGGTCCGCGCACGCTCGAAGCCCCCGCCGTGCTCGGCCCGGCGCTCGCCGCCGTGCGTGCGCCGGCCAGCGCGGGAGTCCACCCGTGAAGCTCGCCGCCCTCGTGCTCGTCGCCGCGGCCGGCGCGCTGCTGGTCGGCCCCGCGGGGCTCGCGGACGCGTCGCTCGTGTGGGAGCTGCGCGCACCGCGCGTCCTCGCGGCCATCGCGGCGGGGGCGGCCCTCGGCATGAGCGGCGTCGCGATGCAGACGGTGCTGCGGAACCCGCTCGCCGACCCGTACATCCTCGGCATGTCCGGCGGGGCCTCGCTCGGCGCCGTGCTCGCCGCGGTGGGCGCGATCGCGGTGCCGCCGGCGCTCGCGGGGGCGATCGGGGCGTGGATCGCGGCGGTGCTCGTCGGCGCGCTCTCCGGGGGGGCGATGCGGGGGGCCCTCCCACCGCCCCAGGAAGGCGGATCCCGCGATCGACTGCTGCTCGTCGGTGTGGCGGTGTCGATGCTCGCGGGCGCGCTCACGACGGTCGTGCTGCAGCTCGCCCCGGAGGCGGCCGGCGTGCGCGCGGCGCTCTACTGGCTCGCGGGCGGGCTCGGCGGCGCCACGTTGCGCGCGGCCGTCGTCACCCTCGCGGCGGTGGCCCTGCTCGGCGCACTCGCGCACGCGTGGGGCCGTGACCTCGACGCGTTGCTCCTCGGCGAGGACACCGCGGCCACCCTCGGCGTGTCGGTCGCGGCGCTCCGGCGGGCCACCGTCGTGTCCGCGGCCGTGCTCACCGGGCTCGTGGTGGCCCTCGGCGGCGCCATCGGGTTCTGCGGACTCCTCGCGCCGCACCTCGCGCGCCGTCTCTACGGCGCGACGCACAACCGCTTGCTGCCCGGCGCCATGGGCCTCGGCGCCCTGCTCCTCCTCGTGGCCGACACCGCCGCGCGCACGGTGGCGGCGCCGCGCGAATTGCCCGTCGGCGCGCTGACCGCGCTCGTGGGCGCGCCCTGGATGCTCGTGCTGCTCGGCCGGAGGGCGCAGTGCTGAGCGCGCGCGGCCTCGTCGTCACCCGCGGCGCCCGACGGGTGCTGGACGGTGTCGACGTCGCCTGCGCGGCGAGCGAATTCGTGGCGCTGCTCGGACCAAACGGTGCCGGCAAGACGACGCTGCTGCGGGCGCTCGCCGGGCTCCAGCCGCTCGATGCGGGCGCGGTGACCCTCGACGGCGGCCCGCTGCCCGCGCCGCGGGAGAGAGCCCGCGCCCTCGCCGCCCACTGGCAGGAGTCCCCGGCGCCCCTCGGGTTGACCGTGCGGGAGGTCGTCGGACTGGGTGCATGGGGCGGGGGGCGCACTTTCGGTGGTGCATCCGAGCTGTCCGCCGCCCTCGAACCGCTGGGCCTCGCGAACCTCGCCGACCGCCCGGTGGAGACTCTCTCGGGCGGCGAGCGCCAGCGGGTCGGCCTCGCGCGGTGCCTCGCGGCGGCGCCGCGGTTCCTCCTGCTCGACGAGCCCACCAACCACCTCGATCTCCAGGGCCGCGCCGCCCTCCTCGCGCTCCTCGACGCCCGCGGCCGGGGCGTCCTGCTCTCGACCCACGATCCGGCGCTCGCGCTCGCCGCGGACCGCGTGGTCGTCCTCGCGCGCGGCCGCGTGGTCGCCGCGGGCCCCCCCTCCGTGCTCACCCCGGCGCTGCTCGCCGGGATCTTCGGCGTCCGCGCCTCCTTCGTCTCCGATCCCCTCGACGGGGCGCCGCTCTTCCGGCTGCACCCCGCCGCGCCCCCCGCCGCGCCCGCGGCTTCACCCACCCAAGGACCCCCATGACCCTGCTCCTCCTCGCCGCCTGCGGCCAGACCCCGTCCGACTCCGGCCCCGCCGACACCGACGTCCCGACCAATCTGCGCGACCGCGCCTTCGTCGTGTCGGAGGAGTCCGACGAACTCTTCGTGTTCGACCACGCCTCGCTCGCCGCAATCGACTCCGTCGACACCAACGTCGTGCCCGGCCGGGTCAACGGCAACCACATGGCGATGGTCACGCCCGACGGCAGGAAGGTCTACGTGTCGGCGTCCGAGGCGGACAGCCTCGTCGTCTTCGACGCGGCCTCGCTCGCCCGGATCACGACGATCCCGGTGGGCCGTCACGCCACCCACACCGCCTTCCACGCGGACCGCTCCGAGTTGTGGGTCATGAACGAGGACGACAGCAGCATCAGCGTCGTGGACACCCTGTCGGACACGGTGGTCCACACGCTCACCGACCCGAGCTTCGTGGTGCCGCACTTCGCGCAGTTCTCCGGCGCCTACGCCTACGTGCCGAGCATCGGCGGGAACCAGATCTCGGTCGTCGACCTCGCGACGTACGCCGTCGTCGACACGATCGTGCCCGAGGGGCTCGTCGCGGGCGCGTGCTCGGCCGACCCCTGCGGCTTCGCCGACGCGCAGATCGGGCCGAACGGCGTGCTCTTCGCGTCGCACATCGAGACCGGGCGCGTGGTCGTGTACGACACGGTCTCCCTCACCCGCCTCCCCGACGTGACCGTCGGCCCGCTCCCCTGGTCGGCGTTCGTGGACCCGTTCTCGGACGACGACGTCGCGTTCGTGCCGAGCTGGATCACCGAGACGGTCACCCGCGTGGGCGTCGACGGCGCCGCCTCCATCTGGACGGCCGGCGACGCCGAGGTCTACGGCGTCAACTTCAGCCCGACCGCGCCCGACGCCGCGTTCGTGCTGAACCGGGTCCGCAACGAGGTCGCGGTGATCGACCGGGCCACCGGCGTGCGTCTCGACACGCTCGCGGTCGGCGGCACCACCGAGACGGCCACCACGACCCCGAGCGGTCGCCTCCTCCTCCCGATCTCGAGCACCGGCGAGGTCGCCGTCATCGACACCGCGACGCGCGAGGAGCTCGTGCGCTTCACGGGCGTCGGCGAGTACCCGTGGTCGGTCGCCACGGCGTCGGGGCAGAACTACTGTCACTGACGCTCCCGGCCGCCGGGCGGCACGGCGCGGACGCGTGGCGGGTGGCGCGGCTCACGGGCCGGCCCCTCGCCACGATCCTCGACGTGTCGGCAAACCTGCACCCCTGGGGCCCGCCCCCGGGGGTGCGGGAGGCCGTCGCGCGCGCGGTGGAGGACCTCGACCGCTACCCGCCGCCGTACGCGGAGCCGCTCGCGGAGAGGCTCGAAGAGGTCGTAGGCTCCCCCGTGATCGTCGGCAACGGCGCTACCGAGCTGCTCGTGGCGGCCTTCCGCCGCGCGCGGCGCGTGTGGGTGCGGCCCCCCTGCTACGGCGGCTACGCGGAGGCCGCCGCCGCCGCCGGCGTGCCCGTGGTCGAGGGGACGGGGCCCTACGACCCCGGCGACGTCGTCGTCGTGGGGCGGCCGAACAACCCCGACGGGCGGCTCGTGGACCTCGACGAGGTGTGCGCGCTCGCCGGAGGCGTCGATCGCGTCGTGGTGGACGAGTCGTTCCTCCCGTTCACGGAGGAGCGGTCGGCGATCGGACTCGCGCCGAACGTGATCGTGGTGCAGTCGATGACGAAGACGTTCGCGATCCCGGGGCTCCGCCTCGGGTGGGCGTGGAACCTGCCCGCGGGCGCGCTCCCGCCGTGGTCGGTGAACGCGCTCGCTCTCGCGGCCGGGCTCGCGTGCGTCGCGGCATGGGACTGGCCGCGGCGCCCGCCGATCGACGCGTGGCGGGCAGCGCTCGCGGGGCACATCGCGGCGCTCCCGGGCGTGGAGCGCGTCGACGGCGCGGCGGTGTTCCTGCGCGCGACGCTCGCCGCACCCGTCGCGTCGCGTGTGCGTTCGGTCGCGCTCGAGCGGCACGGCGTGCTCGTGCGGGACGCGTCCACCATCCCCGGGTGCGACGCGCGGCACGTGCGCGTGGCGGTGCGCACGCCGGAGGAGAACGCGCGGATCGTCGTCGCGCTCGGGAGCGCGCTCGGCGCCGCGCTCGGGGAAGCGGGAACGCCGTGACCGACGCGCTCGTCCTCCTGGCCGCCCTCCTCGTCGACGCCCTCGTCGGCGAGTGGCCGGCACGCGTGCACCCCGTCGTGTGGATGGGCCACGTCATCCGCGCGGTGGAGCGCCTCGCCCCGGGGGGGCGCACGGGGGCCTTCCTCTGGGGGCTAGGCATGGCGGTGGGGTTGCCGCTCGCCTGGGCCGGGCTCGCGTGGGGGACGCTCCAGATGCCGCTCGTGGCGCCCCTCGTCGCGCTCTTCTGGCTCGGGAGCGCCTTTGCGCTCCGCGTGCTCGGGGAGGCCGGCCTGGGCGTCGCGACGCCCCTCGCCCAGGGGGACCTCACGGGCGCGCGCGCGGGGCTCCGGAGCCTGTGCAGCCGCGATCCGTCCACGCTCGACGAGCACCAGCTCGCCGCGGGCGCGGTCGAGTCCCTGGCCGAGAACCTCTCCGACAGCTTCGTGGCACCGATCTTCTGGTGGCTCGTCGCCGGCGTGCCCGGGGCCGTCGCCTACCGCGTGATCAACACCCTCGACGCGATGATCGGCTACCACGGCCGCTACGAGTGGCTCGGGAAGGCATCGGCGCGGTTGGACGATCTCGCCAACCTGGTGCCCGCGCGGCTCACGGCCGTGCTTCTCCTCGCCGCGGGCGCCGCAGGGCGGGCGGACACGCGCGGCGGGCTCCGGACGCTCCTCCGCGACCGCCAGCATACCGAGAGCCCGAACGCGGGGTGGCCGATGGCGGTGATCGCGGGGCTCCTGGGGATCGCCCTGGAGAAGCCGGGGCACTACGTGCTCGGCGCGGAGGGCCGCGCGCCGACGGCGGCGGACGTGGCGCGCGCGTGGGCACTTTGCCGGGTCGGGGCGATGGTGTGGGCGGTGGCGGCGCTCCTCCTGACCGCGGCGGCGTAGCAGAACGCCGGGTCGGGGCCGCTCCCCTACGTCCGCGACGGCGCGACCAGCGCCCCGAGCGCGTGGACCCCGACCGGCGGCTCGGGCAGCCAGGGGACGACGAAGGTCCGCCGGGCGAGCCCGTCGGCGATGCGCGCGGTCTGGCGGCGCTCGCCCACGAGCCGGGCCTCGAGCAGCGGGTCGGTGGTCCCCGTGGCGGCCACGCTCTTGTTGATGACCCAGGCCCACGGCTCGATGCGCGCGCGGCGGAGGTCCTCCTGCAGCGCGGCGGCCTGGCTGACCGGGGTGACCTCGGGCAGGGTCACGAGGATCACGCGCGTCAGCGTCGCGTCCTGGAGCCGCATGAGCGGGGTGACGACGTTCGCCACGTTGGCGGCGCCCCCGTAGGGGCGGGTCATCTGCCGGTGGTAGGCGCCCGTCGCGTCCATCAGGAGCAGCGAGTGGCCGGTCGGCGCCGTGTCCAACACGACGAAGGCGCTCCGCGCCTCGTTCACCACCCGGCTGAAGGCGTGGAACACGGCCACCTCCTCCGTGCACGGCGACTGGAGATCCTCCAGCAGCAGCGCACGGCCGGCCTCGTCGAGGGTCCGGCCGCGGGTGGCCATCATCCGGTCGATGTAGGCCCGCGTCTCGACCGCCGGGTCGATGCGGCCCACGGCGAGCCCGTCGAGGTGGCCGTCGAGCGTGCCGGCCACGTGGGCGGCCGGGTCGGTCGTGGTGAGGTGCACGCTGTGGCCGCGCCGGACGAGGCCCACGGCGAGCGCCGCGGCGATCGTCGTCTTGCCCACTCCACCCTTGCCCATCACCATGATCAGGCCGTGGCCCATCTCCGCCAGCTCGTCCGCCAGTCGATCCAGGGGTTCGGCGGGGAAGATCGCGCGAGCACCAGCCACGTCGGGCGAGGCCGCGGGGACCGGCCCGCCGCCGAGCAGCGCGCGGAGCGCCGGGAGGCCCACGGTGTCGAACGGGCGGAGCGGCACCTCGTCCCGCGGGAGGGACGCCAGCACGTCCGGCATGCGCGCCACGGCATCGCGGCCGAGCGCCTCGAGGGCGCGGGCGACCGGATCGTCGGGGCGGCTCGCCCGGAACACCGCGTTGATCGCCAGGCGCTGGTTCGTGAGCCCGAGCGCGCGGAGCTCGGCCGCCGTCCGCGCGGCCTCCTGCATCGGCGCGGGGTCCGGCCGGGTGACGAGCACCACGGTGGTGAGCGCGGGATCCCCGAGCGCCTTGAGCGCGGCGCCGAAGCGCGACTCCTGCATCTTCAGGCCGGAGTGCGGCCCGAGGCACGAGGCGCCCCGGTCGTTGCCGGCGAGAAAGCCGCTCCACGCCCTCGGCAGGCTGAGCAGGCGCAACGTGTGGCCGGTGGGCGCGGTGTCGAAGAGGACGTGGTCCCAGGCGGACCCGGCGGGGCCGCGCCCCTCGCTCGCCAGGATCGCGGCGAACTCGTCGAAGGCGGCGATCTCGGTCGTGCAGGCGCCCGAGAGCTGCTCGCGCACGGTGGCGCGCTCGCTCTCCGTGGCGGCGGGCTCGAGCTGGGCGAGCACGCGCTGCCGGTAGGCCTCGGCGGCGGTGTCGGGGTCGATGTTCAGCACGTGCATGCCCGGCACGCCGGGCACCGGCACGGGCTGGTTGGAGAGCGGGATGCCCAGCATCTCGTCGAGGTTCGACGCCGCGTCCGTGCTCACGAGGAGGACGCGCCGCCCCGCGTCCGCCAATTCGATGGCCGACGCGGTGGAGAGGGAGGTCTTCCCCACCCCGCCCTTGCCGGTGAAGAAGAGGAAGCGGGTGGGCGCGGTGAGAAAGCCGGGCAGCGCGTCGGGTCTGATGCTCACGCCGCCAAGGTATCCGCCCCGCTGGCCGACGCCCGGTACGACCCGACGTCGTGCACCTCGTGACACCGGGCCGCCCCGTCCGCGCTCGCGACGAAGCCGACGGGTGTGCACGTTGTCCGGGAGAGGGAGGGCAGATGACGTTTTCGGACCGGGCCGAGGCGGGTCACCGCCTCGCGACGCTCCTGGCCGGCCGCGCCTGGACCGAGCCGCCGACGGTGTTGGCGCTCGGGCCCGGCGGAGCGCCGATCGCGTTCGAGGTCGCCCGCGAGCTGGGCGCGGAGCTCGACCTGTTCCAGGTGCGCACGTTCCGCGCGCCGGGCTCGGACGACCGCGAGCTGGGCGCGGTTGCGAGCGGGGGGGTGCGGGTCGTGCACGCGAAGCTGCGAGACGACCTCGGCCTCTCGGAGGAGGAGGTGCGGAGCATCTCCGACGGCGTGGCCGACAGGATCCGGCGCGACGAGCAGGCGTGGCGGTCGCGGCGCTCGCGGACGGAGCTCGTCGGACAGGAGGTGCTCCTCGTCGATGACCGCATCGGTCCGGACACCCGGATGGACGCGGCCGTGATGGTCGCGCGGGTGATGGGCGCGCGGCGGGTGATCGCGGTGGCGCCGGTCGGCCTTCGGGACACCGTCGCGCAGGTCCGCGCGGATGCCGACGAGGTGGTGTGCCTCGGAGAGGTCGAGGACGCGGGCGGGCTCGCGACCGCCTACGCCGAGGGGGGCGTGCCGGACGAGGCGGGGCTTCGGGAGCTGCTCGAACGCGCGGAGCAGTGGCTCGCTCCGATCGGGGTGGCCAAATGACGGTCCGTGAACGGGATGCCCGCGTCGAGATCGACGCCCGGGCCTGCCTCGAGCGCATTTTCGACTGGTACCGGGGCATGGTCTCCCGCACCACGGGCAAGCTTGCGTACCTCTACGATCCGGTGCGCGACGAGGTCGTGCTCGACGGCGAGCCGATCCGGAACATCGCCGCGGCCGCGGACGTCGCCCGGCTGTCCCGGTTCCTCGGGCGGGCGGAGCTCCGTCCGGTGGTCGAGCGGACGATCACGTACTGGGAGTCCATGCTGACGGCGAAGGGCAACGCGCTCGTGTTCGACGCCGCCCTGCTCGGGAAGCCGACGGGCATCGCCCACTCGGCGTTCCTCGTCCTGGCGATGTTGGAGGCGGAGCTTCCGCGGAAGGAGCAGGACGTGCGGCGCCTCGCCGAGGGCATCCTGCGCCAGCAGCGCGCCGACGGCTCGTTGCAGGTCTACTTCGGAATCCGGCCCGACGAGGGGCTCGAATTCTACCCGGGCGAGGCCCTGCTCGCGCTCGTGCGCGTGTTCGAGGCGCTCGGGGACGCCCGTTGCCTGGAGGCGACCGAGCGCGGGTTCGACTACTACCGGGCGCGGTACGCGCGCCTGGGGGTCCCCGAGGCGCTCCTCGTGTTCTACGCGAACTGGCAGTCGCAGTACGGGGCCCGCCTCTACGAGCGGGCCCGGACGGACGCCCTGCGGGGCCGCGTGGCCGACTTCCTCTTCGAGCTGCACGACCGCATCCTCGCCCAGGGGTTCTACGACCGGATCGCCCGGGAGCCGGGCTGGCAGGCGTGCGTCGAGGTGGCCTGCGGGCTCGAGGGGATCGCGGAGGCGCAGGTGGTGGCGACGCGACAGGGCGATCGCGACCGCGCCGAGCGCTACGCCGACGCCGCCCGGGCGGCGTGCACCTTCCTGTTCCACGCGCAGCGCCGGGAGCACTGCACCGCGCAGGAGTGCGGTGGGTTCGGGCAGTCGCTGGCCGACCGGGTCCAGCGCATCGACGTCACCGGGCACGCGGCCAACGGCTTGCTGAAGGCGGTCGCGGCCGGGATCGTCAGCTGACGGGGCCCTTCAGTCGAAGTCGACGTGGGCGTAGCCCTGAAGCTGGAGATCGATGATCCGGGGGAACGCGTTCGGCGTGATGCGGACGCCCGGCAACAGATCGCTGGCCTTCCAGCCCTTCTGCTCCATCGTGCTCGCGCAGATCTCCACCTGCACCCCGGCGGCGACGAGCTCGGCGACCACCGCGGCGTTCGGATTGGTGGCGCCCTTGCGGGCCCGCTCCCCGCTCCACGTCCGCCACGCGTCGTCGTCGAGGATCCAGTAGCCAGCGTCGCCGTGCAGCACCGCCACGATGTGGAGGGCCTCGTGGTCCAGCCCCTGGCGGGCATAGGCGTCGATGACCTTGCGCGCGTAGAAGAGCCCCTCGCCCACGTCACCTTTCCACTGGTCCCCCTGGATCTGGTAGACGGCGCGGACCTCGCGCACGACGAGCCGCGCGGGATCGGAGGTCTCGTCGGCGAGAGCGGGGACCGGCGCGAGGAGCGCGCCGAGGGCGAGGCCTGCGGCGGCGAGGAGGGCGGTCGTCTTCTGCATGGGTGCACGGCTCCATCGGGTTCCGAGCGAGCGAAATCGCGAGCTCGCCGTCAGGGTAACGACACCCGAACCAACAATCAAATGTTTGTTTGACTATTTGATTCGTCAGCATAGGTTCCGATGACCGAACCTCGTCCCCACGGAGGCCGCACCCTTGGATCACCCCTACGCCTACGCCATCGCGCTGCTCGCGATCTCGGTCGCCGTCGCGGCGCTCGAGGCGCTGTTCCCGTGGCGCAAGCAGCAACGTCAGCTCCGCCCGGGCCTCCTCGGCGACCTGGCGCACCTCGTCTTCAACGGCCACTTCCTCGGCGTCGTGTTCTTCGGCATCGCGACCACGCACCTGCTCCCCCCCATCGATCGGCTCCTCGGGAGCGTCGGCCTCACCGAGGCGGTCTACCGCAGCGCGGCGTCCGGGTGGCCGCTCTGGGCCCAGATCCTCGTGGCGCTGTTCGCCATCGACTTCGTCCAGTGGCTCGTGCACAACCTGCTGCACCGCGTGCCGTGGCTCTGGGCCACCCACCAGTGCCACCACAGCATCGTCGACGGCGAGATGGACTGGATCGTGTCGTTCCGCTTCCAGTGGGCCGAGGTGGTGGTCTACCGGGCGATCCTCTACCTCCCCCTGGCGTTCTTCGGCTTCGATCCCGCCGCGGTCTTCGTGCACGCCGTGTTCGGGACCCTCATCGGCCACCTCAACCACGCGAACCTGAACTGGAGCTATGGGCCGCTCCGCTACCTGCTCAACAGCCCCCGCATGCACATCTGGCACCACGACTACGAAGGCGGCGCGCGCACCACCGTCAACTTCGGCATCATCTTCAGCGTGTGGGACTGGATCTTCGGCACCGCGAAGATGCCCGATCACCCGCCCGCGCGGCTCGGTTTCCACGGCGTCGAGTCCTTCCCGACCGACTTTCTCGGGCAGATGGCGTGGCCGCTCCAGCGGCTCGCCCCGGCCGCGATCAGCCAGCCGGTGGCCGGGCTCGTCGGCGCCGGCCTGATCGCCTTCGGCTGGTGGGCCCACGAGCCGCACGCCGCCGCCGCCGCGGGCACGCCGCTCTTCGGCGAGACCCTCGCGGCCTCGCAGCCCGCGGGCGCCGCGGCGGGGGCCTATTCGCGCACCCCGGAGGACGCCGATCGGGCCCTCGCCCGCTTCGGCGAGTCGGCGCGGGGCGCAGGCTACGCACACCCCGAGGCGATGGTGGACGTGGGCGAGCTCGCCGCCGGGCTCGGCAGCGGCCGGCTCGTGGTCCTCGACGTGCGGGCGGACGAGGACTACGCGGCGGGGCACATCCCCACCGCGCGGCTCGTGCGCCGCGCCGACTACGCCACCGACGCGGAGGTGCCGGGGCTCTCCCAGCCGGCGGACGAGCTCGAAGCCGCGTTGCGCCGCTGGGGCGTCGACGCGGGGGACGAGGTGGTCGTCTACGGGGACGGCAGCGAGGCCTACCGCCTCTGGTGGACCCTCCGCGAGGTCGGGGGCCTGACCACGCGGGTGATGGATGGCGGCATCCAAGCCTGGAAGGGTGCCGGGCACGCGGTCGCCGAGGGGGCGGGCACAGCGGTCGAGCCCGGAGCGATCGCCCTCGCACCGACGGCGCCGGCGACGTTGCGCTGGGCGGACGTGCAGGCGCGCCTCGGTGATGCCGAGCGGGTCCTGCTCCTCGACGCGCGGACCCCCGAGGAGTTCGCCGGGGAGATGCGCCACCCCGAAGCCGCGCGCGCCGGCCACATCCCCGGCGCCGTGCTCCAGCCCTGGACCGCCCTCACCGTGGCGGGCACCGACGATCCCCGCCTCCGCCCGGTCGCCGCGCTCCGCGCCGACTTCGAGGCCCTCGGCGTCGGGCAGGCGGACGCCGTCGTGACCTACTGCCAGAGCGGCACGCGCTCGTCGGTGACGTGGTTCGCGTTGTGGCAGGCCGGCTTCGCAGAGGGCCGCACCGTCCTCAACTACCAGGGTTCGTGGGCGGACTACAGCCGGACCTCGCTTCCGGTGGAGCCCGCGACGGTCCGCGAGGAGGCCGGGTGATCCCCTCCCGTCGGGATCTGCTGCGCGGCACGATCGCGGCCCTGGCGACGGCGGGGGCGGGCGGCGCCCTGGGTGGACACGCGGCGTTCGCGACGGCGCGTCCCGCCCTCGCCTCCGAGCCGCGGGACCGGCCGCGCGGCTTCTCGCTCGGGCTGTTCGCGAGCGACCCGGCGTGGGACTACGGCGGCCTGCTCGCCGAGATCGCCGCCCGCGGCGCCACCGACGTGCTGCTCGTCCCCGCGTGGTACCAGGACGACGCGCGCGCCTCCCACATCGCGCCGGAGCCCGGCCGCTCGCCCGCCGACGCCACGGTGCGGCGCACGCTCCGCCAGGCGCGGGAGGTGGGGCTCCGCACCGCGCTCATGCCCATCGTGCGGCTAAGGAGCGAGGGGCCCGGTCGCTGGCGCGGATCCATCGCCCCCGAGGCGGGCGTGGAGGCGTGGTTCTCGGACTACGGACGCTTCGCCCTCGGCATGGCGGGGCTGGCCGAGGAGGGCGGCGCCGCGCGCTTCGTCGTCGGCAGCGAGCTGGTCTCGCTGGAGGCCGCGGAGGGGCCGTGGCGGCGCCTGATCGGCGAAACCCGGACGCGGTTCGGAGGGCGCCTCCTCTACTCCGCGAACTGGGACCACGCGGACGCCCTCCCCTTCGCCGACGCCCTCGACGAGATCGGCGTCAACGCCTACTTCCCGCTCGCCACGGACGACCGGCGGCCCGCGCCCGCGGCCTTGCGCGAGGCCTGGCGCGCGCCCCGGCGGGCCCTCACCGCGCTCAAGCGCCGGCACGGCAAGCCGCTCGTCGTCACCGAGGTCGGCTACCCCGCGCGCCGGGGCGCCGCGCGCGCGCCCTGGCAGATCGATCCCGCGGCCCCCCTCGACGCGGCGCTCCAGGCGGATCTGCTCGACGCCGCCTGCGAGGCCCTCTCCGACCCCGCCGTCGCGGACGGCCTGTTCGTGTGGAACTGGTTCGGATACGGCGGCCCCTCCGACGGGGGGTACTCTCCCCGCGGCAAGCCGGCCGCGGCGCGGGTCGAGCGCTGGTTGCGACGGATGGACGACGGGGGGAGGCGAGCATGAAACCGGGCGAAGCCTTGCGGATCAAGAACGAGGCCGTCGCCCGGCTCGCGCAGGCGTTCACGAACCCGGTCCGCCTCCAGATCCTCGGCATCCTCGACCAGGGCGAGGCCTCGGTCGAGGTCCTCGCGGAGAAGACCGGCCAGAGCGGCGCGAACACGAGCGCCCAGCTCCGGCAGCTCGCGGCCGCCGATGTCGTCGTCGCGCGACGGGAGGGGCGCCACATCTACTACCGGCTCGCCAGCCCCGGGATCCGGCGGCTCTGGAAGGCCTTGCAGGAGGAGGCGGCGGCGTCCTCTCCCGCCCTGCGCGAGCTCGTCCGGGAGTGGTACCCGCCCTCGGAGCCGTACGATCTCGCCTCCGCCCGCGCGCTGCTGGACCGCGTGCTCGCCGGGGAGGTGACGCTCCTCGACGTGCGCCCGCCGGACGAGCACGCCGCCGGGCACCTCCCGGGCGCGCGAAACATCCCCGCCGACGCGCTCGAAGCCGCCGTGGACACGCTGCCGCCGGGCCACCCCGTCGTCGTCTACTGCCGGAGCCGCTACTGCGTGCTCGCCGCCGACGCCGT
>JAKFCH010000337.1:0-5367 GCA_036676765.1 Deltaproteobacteria bacterium | reverse complement strand
CCGCTCGACCGGCCGCGCAAGGTGCCTGGAGGGCGGCCGCGCGTCCGCGCGCGGCCGGTCCCGCCCGGTCCGCCGGGCGGACCAAGCGCGGAGCGCGCGCCCGGAAGGGACCGACCCCGCGTCCGCGCGGGGATGCGCCCGTACGCTATGATGGACGCGGAGGCCCCGGATGGCGGACCGCACCCCGAGGCCGCCGGTGGCGCCGCTGCCGATGTCGTGGCGGATGTCGCGGCCGACGCGGTGGCTGCCGGCCCTGGCGCTCCTCGTCGCGACGCAGGCCATGCTCGCGACGCAAGCCCACGCGGAGGAGCGCGGCGTCGTGGTCCGGCTTCGCGCGGCGGGCAAGGATGCGTCCGCCGTCGTGACCGTGCGGCTGACGACCCCCGCGGGGGAGCCCGTGGAGGCGACGCTCTCCAACGACGGGGTGGCCCCCGACGTGGCGCAAGGAGACGACGCCTGGGCCGGCGGCACCACCATCGACGGCAACACGGTGACCGCGACCGTCTCCGTGAACGGGCGCGCGTACGCCGCGGCGACGACCACCTGGGGCGCCGTGGACGACGCCCGGGAGCTCGCGCTGGTCCTCGACGGCGAGACCGTCACCGTCACCGCCGCCGTGGCCGGGGTGTCGCGCGCGGGCGCCGCGGGCGGGCCGCGGAACGAAGGGGGCGGCGAGTCGTCGCCCCTGGCCCTCGGCGCGGGCCTCGCGGTCGGCGTGTTCGGGCTCCTCGCCATCGCCTTCGCGTGGATGCGCGCCGGGCAGCCGTCCGACACGGCGGCGCCGTTCCGCATCGTGGGAGTGGCGACCCTCGCAGGCCCGGCCCTGCCCGGCGAGCGCGCGCTGCCCGGAGAGGGCGGCCCGTCCAGCGCGAGCGCCCCCTCGAACGCACCCTGCCTCGCGACGTGGGTGGCCGCCGAGCCGGAGGCCGCGCTCCTGCCCGTCCTGTCCCTGCTCGCCGAGCGCCACCGCGTGCTCGTGGTGGTCCCGACGGCGCGCGCGATCCCCCCGGTGGTGGGCGGTCCGGTCTACACCCTCGCGGAGACCGACCCCTTCCGCGTGGCCGACGACGTCGCGGTGTTCGCCCGACTCGCGAGCCGGCCCCTCGCGGTGGTCGTGGTCGGCGGGACCGCCGCCACCTGGGCCCCCGTCGTGGAGAGCCTGCCCCCGGGCGCGCGGGTCGTGCTGCTCGTGGGACCGGCCGAGGCGCCCGCCGAAGCGCCCGCCGAGGTGGCGGCCGACGTGACCGCCGATGTGCTCGGCGCGGGCACTGCGCGGGTGGAGCGGGACGGCGCGGGGTGGGTGGTCCGCGACGGCGCCACGGTGCTGCCCCTCGGCGAGGGCCCGCGGCGGCTGCGGGCGGCACGCGCGGCGGGGTGAGCGCGGTGGGGTGAGCGCGGTGGGGTGAGCGCGGTGGGGTGAGCGACGGCCGGGCGCGCCTCGGCCACCGTCCCCAACGCTACTCCGCCGCCTCCCGCGGAATCTCGACGAGCGAAAGCTCCAGCGCCGGTCCGGCAAATTCGGCGAACGGGGGCCACCGCTCGGCGACCCACGCGTCCATCGCCACCTCCGCGGGCGTGCGCTGGTCCATCTCGCGCCACCGCCCGATGACGTAGGCGATGCCGCCGTCACCGGAGCACTCCCGGGCGAGCACCTGGAGGCAGGCGCGGAAGGCGGCGTCGTCGGCGGTGCGGGGGCACTTCCGTCGCAACGGGCAGAAGTAGCCGCCGGCGAGCGCCCCCACCTCGGGGACGGGGCTCATCACGCCGGTCCCGGCGGGGAACCGCGCGGCGAGGGCGTCCGCGGCCTCGAGGATCATCGTGTCCTGCGCGAGCAGCTCGGCGGAGAGCTCGACCGACTCGACGCGCCCGCCGGTGTTCGTCCACGCGAACGCGGCGACGAAGGCGACGACGAGCGCCACCTGGATCACGCCGAAGGGCCACCGCGCGCGGGGCGCGAGGAGCCGCGCCGCGAGGCGGTCCAGGCCGGCGCCGACGCTCGCCACGCCGCGGACCACGAGCACGAGCGCCACGGGGAGCAGGTTGTCGGCGTAGCGCTCGGCGGCCTGGGACGCGAAGAGGAGCGGGACGGGGGTGAGCACGGTGAGCGTGGGGAGCCCGCCCCCGACCCCGCGCGCGGCGGCCTCGACGGGGAGGCGCAACCGGCGCGGCACGTACGCGAGGTAGACGGGGAGGCGCTCCGATCGCGTCGTGAGCCACGGGCCGAGCGCCCCGACGAAGAGCAGGACGCCCACGACCGCGACGGGCAGGCCGCGGGGCGCCGCCCGGAACGTGAGCCACCGGAAGCTCTCGCGGACCCCGTCGACCAACCCCTGGGCGAGCACCTCGAGCGCGCGCCCGCCCGCGACCGGCCCCGAAGTCCACTGGTGCGGCGTCGCTATGCCGTGGTTGATGGAGGCGAACAACATGAACGGGTCCATCGAGGGGAGCGTGCGGTAGGCGGCCACGAGCACGAACGCGGCCCCGGCGACGAACCCGAGCGCGGAGCGGAGCCGGACCCCCGGCGGCGCGGCGAACACGAGCGCGAGGAGCGCGGGCAGGAGCGCGGGGATCGTGGTGAAGTGGGCGGCGGTGGCGAGGCCGGCGACCATGCCCGCGAGGGGGGAGAGCCACGGGCGCGGGGCGCACGCGAGCGCGGCGAGCAGGGAGGCGGGCCACACGAGGAGCACGGTGGGGTCGACCCCGAAGCGCTGGGAGGCCTGCGTCACGTAGGGGGAGAGCATCACCGCGATGCCGACGGCGAGGCTGGGCGCGCGCCCGAGCCCCAACGCCCGCGCGAGCCCGTAGAGGACGGGCCCGAGGGCGACGCGCAGGAGGTGGTTGGTGAGGTGGCCGGCGAGCGCGACGGGGAGCCCGGTGAGCTGGAGGACGACGGCGGAGAGCAGCGTCCACGTCGGGGAGCGGTGCGGGTCGAGGTACTCCGCGCGCCCCTCCACGAGCGCGCGGAGCTGGTAGGCCCACCGCCCGGCGTCGGGGCCGTCGAGCAGGGCGTCCCGGAAGGTGGCCCACGCGGGCGCGTCCGGACGGGGCGAAGGGGCGGCGCCGTCCTGCCACGTGTACACGGCCACCGCGACGAGGGCGGCGACGGCGGCGGTATCGGCGATCCATCCGAGGCGCGGGGACCGAGCCGTCACGCGGAGGTCCGGTCGGGCGGGGTCTCGGCGGAAGGCGCGCGGCGGAGGGCCCGGGCGGTGGCCTCCCGCACCTGGCCGAGCTTCGTCCGCACGAGCTGCTCGACCTGGCTCTGCTCGCTCCCGGTCGCGAACATGCGCAGCATGTCGAGGATCCGCGCGGGGCGCCGCACGTAGGCCACGCCGTAGAAGAAGAGGAGCATGGACCACTGCCACGCGAGCAGCTCGTTCCGCCCCATCGTGGGGTTGAACGTGCGCGCCGACCCGCCCGAGCGGGCGAGGCCGACGTAGGCGTCGGCGACGTCACCCCCGACGAGCCCGGCGGCCTCGAGCTCCGCGTAGTCCTCGCTGCCCGGGTAGGGCGCGAAGATCATCACCGACACGTCGTGGCAGCCCATCCGCGCCGCGGTCCAGAGGAGGCGGACGGTCTGGAGGACGTCGGCCCGGGTCTCCTTGGGGTGGCCGAGGATGATGCTCATCCGGGCCACGAGGCCGGCGCCCACGGCCTCCCGCAACGACGCGGTGAGCCGGGGGAGCTGGACCCGCTTCTTGATGAGCTTGAGCAGGCGCGGCGACCCGCTCTCCGGGGCGTAGGTGAGGTTGCGGCAGCCGGTGCGGTACAGGGCGCGGAGCACCTCGCCGTCGAGGGCCTCCGAGCGCGTTCCCACGGGGAGCTGCCACGTGACGCGCACGCCGCTGTCGTCGAGGCGCTGGCAGAACTCGAGGATCCAGTCGCGCTTGATGATCGCGGTCAGGTCGCAGAAGTCGACGTTGTCGACGCCGTACCGCTCGATCCACGTGCGGATCTCGTCGACGACGTCCTGCGGGGGGCGGGTGACGTAGCGCGTGGTCCACATCTTCGGGGACGAGCAGAACGTGCACTGGAACGGGCACCCGCGCGTCGCGAGCAGCGGGATCGAACGGCCGCGGTGCACGCCGAAGGTGTCGGCGCCGCGGAAGTACGCCGCCATCGGGAACAGCTCCCACGCGGGCAGGGGGATGGCGTCGAGGCGGGTGAGCCGACGCGGCAGGCGCGGCGCCTCGGTGCGCCGCCCGTCGGGAGGGGCGCGCAGCGCGAGCCCGGCGAGGTCGTCCAGCGGTGCCCCGGCCGCGAGGCGGGCGGCGAGCTCGAGCGCGGTGGCCTCGCCCTCGCCGAGCACGCACGCGTCGACCGCGGGACACTCCGCCAGGATCTGCTCCCACGCCGCGGTCGCGTTCTCGCCACCCACGACGATGAACGCCCGCGGGCACCGCGCGCGGGCGCCCTCCGCGATGGCCCGGATGGTCGGCCACTCGTGGTGGAACATGTGGGTGATGCCGACGAGCTCCGTGTCGACCGGCAGCCGCGCGACCACCTCCTCCGGGGTCAGCCCGCTCCGGTAGAGCGACGAGACGGCCCCCCCGACGCGCACGACCCGATCGAGGGCCTCTCCCGCGGCGTCGACGACGGTGAGGGCGTGCCCGGCCTCGCGCAGCACGGCGGCGATGTACGCGAGCCCGATGGGCGGCACGGCGCCGAAGTAGCTGAGGCTGGTGAGGATCTGGAAGATCGGCGGGCGGACGAGCGCGACCCGGACCGGCCGCGGGCTCGGGGCGGCGAGCGGGCTCCCGGCCTCTGCGGCCGCGAACGGGCTCATGGCGCGATCCGCAGGGGCAACGGGCGTCCGGTAGGCGAGCAACCTACCGCGTCGGCTCCCCCCCGTACAATCGCGGCTCGGCGGCGGCGGCGGCGGCGGCACGGCGGCGTCGCGGGCCCGCCCCTGGTGGCGTGCTACGCTCGGCGCCATGTGGATGCTCGCGCTCATCTCCCTCGCCTTCGCGAAGTCCTCCCCGCTGGTCGTTCGCTTGAACGCCGCCGGGGCGGACCTCGCGCTGCCCCTCGTCGTCCGGTTGGCGGCGGCGGACGGCACCACCGTCGACGTGAACCTGCTGGACGACGGCGAGCGGCCGGACATCGCGGCGCAGGACGGTCGCTGGGCAGGCGTCGGCATGCTCGAGGGGGAGGCGCTGACGATCACCCTGACCGCCGGTGGCGCGCACTTCGGCAGCACCACCATCACGCTCGAGGAGGGCTCCGGCCCGCGCGATCTCGACATCGCCCTCGGGACCGGCGGCGTCCTCACCGCCACCGGGACCGTGCCGACGGGCACCACCGGGGATCCGAGCGCACAATCGTCCGGCGGCGGCGCCGCTGACGGCGGCGCGACCGGCGGGGACG
>JAKFCH010000336.1:0-50320 GCA_036676765.1 Deltaproteobacteria bacterium | reverse complement strand
GTCGAGCGGGGACCTGTCCGTCAGGGGTGCCCTCGGCGGCCGCCCAGAGGACGTCGAGCGGGGACCTGTCCGTCAGGGGTGCCCTCGGCGGCCGCCCGGAGGACGTCGAGCGGGGACCTGTCCATCAGGGGTGCCCTCGGCGGCCGCCGCCTTCAGCAGGCCCTCGACTCGGCGCCGCTGTTCGGCTGATCAATGCCCGCTCAATTCCGGCGCGTCGTAAGCGGAATAGATATCCGGCTCATGCCCAGCCGGTCAGATTCCCTGACGTGAGGTGCTAGCCGGGGGGCCGGCCAGCCCGGGCGATCAGCGGGCGGGCGCGTCCGATCAGCGAGCGGAGGCGAACGACACGTCGACGCCGACCGAGGGGCCGGAGGCGATGTACAGGTCGTCCCGCCCCGCGTAGGCCCGCCTCCCGTTCGAAAACCCGAACAGACCCCGCCACGCGTCAGGGGACGGATGCCTTGGCTTCCGCTTCCCCAGTAATCGAGCGTGCCGTCGGTCCGGACGCCGATCGTGTTGTAGTAGCCGGCATTGACGTTGACGCACGTGTCCGCGGAGCATTGGTCTGCCCGACGTTGTCGTGACCCCAGAGCACGCGACGGTCCCGTCCACGGCGACGGCGCACGCGTGCCGCGAGGCCGCCAGTCATCACCAGGCGCGGTCGGCCGGTCGCGAAGCTCGTTCCCATCGCCGAGGCCGGCGCGCGAGATGTGTTTGGCTGCATGCGGGGGACCGTCACGGTGGTCGGGGACATCGTCGGGCCCCTGGAGGAGCAGTGGGAAGCGGATCAGTAGACCTCCATGTGCTCGACACCCACTCGCCTCCCGGGCGACCTCCACGGCGATCCTTCGGACCGGATCATCGCCGCGACCGCTCGTCATGAGAGCGCCATCCTCGTCACCCGTGATCACTCCCTCCTCCGCTACGCGGGACAAGGCTACTTACGCGTGATCGAGGCGTAGATGTCGCCGCGCCCTGGCGCCGGTGCGCGTCGACCGAGCCCGCGGGGCACGCGGAGAGGCCGCGTCCGCGGCTACACTGCCGGATGCGCTCACCTGACGCCTACGCGTGCCTTCCTCTCCTCGGGCTCCTGCTCTGGGGTTGTGGCACTCCCCCGTCCGAGCCTTGCGCGTGCGTGGACGGGCACGGGGTCACCCTCTGCGACGGCGGGGACTGTACTTCCTGTCAGTGCCTGGACCTGGCGCCGCCGACCGAGGATCCAGCTCCGGCCGTCACCCGGTTCGTCGACGCCGACGCCTCCGACGGGGACGGCTCCGAGTCCGACCCGTGGGCGGTCCCGGACTGGGACACGCTGGACCGCGACGTCGCGACAGGGAACGTGCTCGTCATCTTCGACGCCGGCGACACCTGGCCCGAATTCCTCGCCATCGGCCGCACCGACACCGGCCCGAACCGGATCGTGCTCGACGGCCACCGCAGCTCGAAAACGGCGAGTGGCTGGGTCGACGCCCACGGTGAGCGGGCCATCGTGCCGGGCATTCGCACCAACTTCGAGAACGTCGTGCGCAGCCGGATCACGGTGCGCGGCTTCGACGTCACCGGCAGCAGGGACAAGGGCATCTTCTGGCGTTCGGGCGACGACATCGTGATCGAGGACAACCTCGTCCACGCCAACCGAGGGACACCGTCGGTCAGCCTCGACTACACGTCGCGGTCCGGCCATCGGTCGACCTCCTTCGTCGTTCGCAACAACCACGTCTGGGACCAGGCCGGTGAGTGCATCTACATCGGGGGGGCCGAGGGCGAGGACATCGACGCCCACGAGGTCGTCGTCGTGGAGAACAACCTCGTGCACGACTGCCGCGTGCCGCTCTCGAGCCAGGAGGACGGTATCAACATCAAGGACCGTATCGGCAGTGTGACGGTCGCACGCAACGTCGTGTTCGAGACGAACTGGGGGATCGAGATCGCCAGCCCGTCGACCGTCCGCGGGAACCTCGTGTTCGGCACTCGCTCGGACGGGATCCACGTCGCGGACGAGTGGGGCCCCGGCTCGTCGGGGCTGCTCCTGGAGGACAACGTGGTCCTCGACTCCGACGAAGCCGGCATCTACCTGAACGCGACGAACAATGCGTGGACGAACGTGACCCTGTCGCGGCTCACGGTGATCGGTCCACGGGAAGCGGCGATCGAGGCCGGCGGCGAGGGCGGAATCGACGGAACGATCGACGACGTGGTGTTGGCCAACTCGAGCGTAGGCCTGGACGCGTGGTCGCCGATGGGGTTCGAGCTCGGGAAGTGCACGGTCCACGGGAACGATCTCGCCGGAGACCGCGAGTTCGCGGCGCTCGCCGAGGGTTGCGTCGACGCCGATCCGGGGTTCGGGGATCTTGGCGCTCCGGCGGGTCCCGACGGGCGGTTCTTCACCGACGACGATCCGTGGGTCTCCGCATCCGGCGGCGCCCGACCGGACGGAGAGTAGCCCGGGACTTGTATTGTCCGTAGCGGACGGCGTGCCGGCCCGATGAGAGATGGCTGAGGGGGCATGGCCAGGGGCAGATCGGCTCGGTCGACGCCACCATCGAGTCCGATGCGGGCAGGGAGGAGCTCCCGCTCGTCGAGTCCGATGCCTGGCTGCACGGCTCGACGACCATCGCCGCGTTGCCGGCGGCGGACGCGGAGCCAAGCCTGCACGTCGCGATTGGGCTGTGAGGAGGCGAGCCCGCGCTCCGAGACGCCTGACATCGAGGTCCTCGCCGCGGAGGTGTTCGCCGCGGCGCGCGGGTACGACCTGGGCCTCGACCTCGCGGGCGCCGATACCTACGAGATCGCCTACGCCCGGATCACCGTGACCGAGACGACGCACGGCGCCGGAGGGAGCACCGACTGCGCCCCGCGGACAGGCTGCGACGGCACGGGGGAGGATCCGGTCTCGACTGTCACCACCACCGAGGTCTACTGGGACGACATCGGCTCGATTTGGGAGGCCGTAGCCACCCTGGACCACGAGGGGCTCGTCGACGTGAAGGTCGAGACCTACGACGCCGACGGCGAGGCGACTGGCACGGAGAAGGCCAGGCTCGGGGCGCCCTGGCTGGACGACGGCGAGGGCGTCAGCTCCCTCGCGACGGACGAGGATCCATTGACGAGCCTGGCACTGCACGAGTTGGGCCGCCACTACGGTGCCACTCAGCATTGGCACGCGCTGACCGTCGTCTCGGAAGGTTGGACCGCGCAACGGGAACCAGGCGACGCTTGCGAACGGCCACTTCTACGGTGTCTTCTCGCGGGATGGCGACGGCGATCTGGCGCTGGTAGGCGCCGGTAAGGATGGAATCTCCTCCAGCGGCGACGTGGTCCTGGGCGGCGAGGCCGTGCTCCTGACGGACCGGGCGGGAGTCCCCGCGGCCCCCCCCGCGATCCAATACGCCAACGGATCGGGCACGAAGAACGCCTCGTCCCAGACCTCCACGAGGCCCCAGCTGCTCTGAGCCGGGCCGGCGGCGTTTCACCAGGACGGGCACATCGCGGCCGGAAGCCGCGCGCTACCAGGCGTCGGCATCGCCCCAGGGGAGGTCGCCGCCGAGCGCCAGGTACGCGCGCCCGCGCGGCCACTCCCAGTTGCCGACGTTCGGCAGATCCGGGTGTGCCGTCCCCGGTGAGATCGCCCGCGGCGACGTCGTACTGGCCCATGCAGTCCACGCGGATCTCGTCCGCCGCTCCGCGGACCCTCGTGGCCCGGATGTCCGCGGCGCCCAGCCCGAGCACGTCCGAGGCGTCGATGTAGTCCTGGTCCAGGCCCCAGCGTTCCGGAGGCCCGAACATCAGCGCGGCGCCCCCCTGGTCGTCGAACCCGAGCAGCCAGAGGTCCGCCTGGCCGTCCCCGTCCACGTCCCCGGCGGGGTGGGTGGCCCCGAGCGAAGAGTGGAAGACGTTGCCGTGCCACCAGGCCGCAGCCTCGCCGGTGTGGGACATTCCCATGGAGAGCGGCTGGCCGCCGGGGATGTAGTACACGCCACCATAGGCGGCCGGGGCCGTGGAGTCCGAGAGCCCCCCGCCCACGAGGCCGATCTCGTCGTCCCCATCGCCGTCGAGGTCCCCGAGGAAGTGGCCGGAGGCCAGGAGGTCACGGCCCGTGTCCCCGTCCCAGGTGCCGTCGGCCAGGACCCCGAGGTCTTGCGCCTCCCCGCACGCGCCGCCGTCGTAGGGGTCCCCGTCGCAGTTCCAGTCGGCCGCGTCGCACCACTCCTCGGCCCCGGGGTGTACGGCCGGGTCGGCGTCGTCGCAGTCGTCCGCCGCGTAGCCGCTCGCCTCGCTCCTCGTGGGCGATGCCCCTCGGCGGCCGCCGCGGGAAGTGAACCCATCCCGCAACGACATGGACGTGGGCGAGGAGCGGCCCGAGTCGGCCTGACAGTCCAACTCAACCTTGACATCTCCCTGACGTTCACCAGGAACCCAGGTAGACAGCGGCGCGCTCCCCGACCGTCCGCGCGCGTGTCCGGCCGCGGCGGAGTCACGGGTGTTCGGGAGAGGTAGGGGGATGGCGAGGCTGGACCCTACTGAACACTGTTCCCTTCGGTGGCGTAGGCCCGTACAAACACTTCTGTCTCACGACCACCCCCTGGAGGCCCCGATGACCCGCTCCCTCTCCCTCTCCCTCTCCGCCCTCCTGGTGCTCGGCGCCTGCGGTGTCGGCACGGTGGACCCGTCCCGCGGCGACACGAAGCCCGGGCTCGACGCGGAGACGGACGCCCCGCCCGGGCGGCCCGCGACGCCCGATGTCGACCCGGGCGCCGACACCGGCACGGACGCAGACACCGGCACGGATGCCGACACCGGCGATGACACCGGCACGGTGGGCTCGCCCGGCGCGCCGGTGCGCTTCGTCGCGCTTGGAGACGGCGGCCAGGGCAATTCGGGCCAGTACGCGGTCGCGGCCGCGATGGAGGCGGTCTGTGCCGCGAAGGGCTGCGACTTCGCGATCTACCTGGGCGACAACATCTACAGCGAAGGCGTGACCAGCGTCGACGACTCCCAGTTCGAGGAGAAGTTCGAGGCGCCCTATGCCAACCTCGCCTTCCCCTTCTACATGGCCCTCGGCAACCACGACTGGGGCAACGGCCGGGAAGGCACGGATTACCAGATCGAGTACACCGCCCACTCCGAGAAGTGGACGATGCCCGACAACTACTACACGCACACGCAGGGCGACGTGAGCTTCTTCGTGCTCGACTCGCAGGCCACCAAGGATGGGGACGGCGCTCCACAGGAGGAGTGGCTCACCGGCGAGCTCGCGGCCTCGACCAGCGGCTGGAAGATCGCCTACGCCCACCACCCGTACATCTCCAACGGCGACCACGGGAACACCGGCGGGGACTTCGGCGACTTCTTCGACCGCAACCTGTGCGGCAAGGTCGACATCTACTTCGCCGGCCACGACCACGACCTCCAGTGGCTCCAGCCGGTGTGCGGGACCGAGTTCATCGTGTCCGGCGCCGCCGCCGGGACCCGGGACGTGGGGGGATCCAACCCCACGTTGTACGAGAACGCCACCAAGGGCTTCATGTGGGTGGAGATCGTGGGGGACACGATGACCGGGGTCTTCTACGACTCGGAGGGCTCCGAGCTCTTCCGGCGGGTCGTCACGAAGTAGGCGCGTCGGGCTACGGAAGCTCGGTGGACGAGTAGATCCCGAGGGCCCGGTACTGCTCGATGACGTTGGCCGTGCGCGCGGGGAAGAAGTCGGCGAGCATCCGATCGCGCGTGAGGGCGTAGTCCTCCGGGGTGTACAGGTCGAGGACTCCCGGGTCCGCGTCCGGGCGCTGGTACACGTCGCGCACGTAGTCGCCCCACCGCGCCGACTCCGCGGTGACGGCGAGCTCCAGGGTGTCGACCAGCTCGCGGAAGCGGCGCGTGGCGTTCGCGGGCGCGAGGGCGCCGTCGCCGTAGAGGTGCGTGTAGATCCGGTCCGCGTAGAGCATGCGGAACTCCTCGTTCCGGCGCAGGGCGTGGAACAGCCGCTGAGGGGTCCCGTCCAGGTCCACCGAGAGGATGTTCCGGTCCGCATTGGAGAGCGAGGTGTCCGAGTCCCACGCGATGAAGATGAACTTCTCGCCCGCAGCGCGCTTTCGCGCCGCGAACCAGTTGCGCTGTGGCCAGTCGCTGTTCGCGACCCAATGGGTCACGATGAGGTAGTCGATGAGGTTCTCGACGTCGACCTTCGCCGCGAGCGCCTCGTACGCGCCGGAGTCCTCGACGCCCGCGTTGGCGAGGGCCATCATCTCCTCGTAGGCGAGCAGGTCCCCCTCGTCGGCGCCGAGCACGCCGTTGGTCATGGAGACCAGGTCCCACTCCTCCTCGGTGCCGCCCAGGTGGTCGGCCAAGAAGTCACCGTCGACCCGCTCGACGAGGTTGTAGATCCCCCAGTACAGGCCGTTCAGGTAGGTGTGAACGAAGCGGCCGTGCGCCGTCACGCCGCCCATCTCGAGTTGGGTGCGCCGCGCGAACTCGTCGCGCATGTACAGGGCGGCCTTCCGCTGGCTGTCGTTCCAACTGAGCCAGGAGTAATTGGGGATGCTGCGGAGCACGAGCTTGTCGAACGAGGTGACCGCCGTGTCCCCCTCGAACAGCGGCACCTCCAGGCGGCCGGGGCCGTATTGGGACCGGGCGTAGATGCGGAGCCCACGCTTGGGCGTCCAGGAGGGCTTCCGGCTCGCCTGCCCGTGGATGCGAATCCCGACGTTGGCCGCGAGCAGGGTCCCCTCCCCCGGATCGAACAGCTCCACGGAGGCCGGGCGCTCCCACAGCTCCCCTTCCTGCATGGGGTTGTAGTAGATGCCGGTCTCCTCGTCGAACAGGTTGGGGATGTCGGTGACGATGGAGAGCGTCGGGAGCTCGAGCAACGCGTCCTCGGTGGCGCCCCTGTAGAGGGGATCGTCCACCACCTCCGGATCCATCTCGTAGTCGGCCGGGTAGGGCCCGAACCCGTCCTGGTCGACGGCGAATTTGGAGGGGTAGCCCGGCGGCTCGTCCGGCTGGCGCACGACATCGCCAAGGAAGAGGTAGGTGTGGGTGACCACGGGAGAGATGACCCCGAGGTGTGACACCGCGACCGCGCGGAGTGGCGTGGTCGTCTCGATGGGGATGGGGCCCTCGTAGGGCAAGCCCGTGGTCGGGGTGGGAGTGCTCCCGTCCAGGGTGTAGTAGATGGCGGCATCGCCGCAGCTCAGCACGACGTAGGTTGGGGTGTCGAGAAAACCCCGTTCGACGCTGAAGGTCGGCAAATCGATCTTGAACGCCTCCGAGGGTTGGAAGTCGGGTGGCGCCGGATCGTCGTTGGCCACGGGCGCCCGAGCGATGAGCGCGGGCGGCGTGCCGCCGTCGCTGGTACACGTGGCGTTCGACGCGATGAGCCCGAAGACGGCCGAGCAGATGTAGACAGGGTGTCGCACGCTTCCTCCGTTTGGACGGCAGGACGCCGCGGCGGAAAGGCTTCGCCACGGGCCGGCGGAACAGAGAAGTGGTAGCCCCTGCCGCGACCGGGTCGAGGGGGTGTCCTCCGCGGCCGGGTGGTTACCGGCGGCCTGATTGCCTGCCAGGCGGGCGACCGGTGGCGCGGCGATGATGCCGGTGAACACCGGCTCACGCGGCCTTCCGCATTCCCTGGCGTGCCGTCGGGGAGAGGCTGCCGGTCATCTTTGTTCGCCCACCGCCCCGATGCACACCCCGCTTGGCCGCCGGCAGACGCCGGGGGGATTCATGACACAATGGGGGCGGCCGCCAGATTTGGTCGAAGTGTATCGCGGCTGGGTTGTTGCCAGCTACTCGTGTGTTACCTCGAGCGAGCGGATCTCGACCTCCGCGTAGGCGTCGGGCGCGTCGCCATAGTCGGTGTTCGATTGGGAGTAGGCGCCGGCCTTGAAATAGCACCCCGACTTGTCGTACGGCAGGCTCACCGCCGGGGTGGACAGGTCGTCGTAGTACACGTCGATCCAGCCATCCTCGATCCGGATCCGGAGCGTCATCTCGGTGCCGAGGACGTAGTCCGGGTCGAGCTCGCCCACATCGTCGCCGTCGCTCTTGACCCACAGGCGCGTGCCGTCGAGCCGCACGAGCATCACGTAGGCGCTGCCGCCGTGGACCTGCCCCGCGACCAGGTGGGGCACCACGTCCGGCAGGTGCGTCACCGCCTGGGTGAGTGTCATGGTGTGGACGCCCGAGGTGGTGGACCAGCTGGCCTTCTCCGCGCCGCCGTCCGTCATCTCGCGGAGCTCGGATCGGGGGAAGTCCGATCCGCTGGTCGTGACCCCGCCGGCGTTTGCCAGGAAGGCCACGCGCTCCTCCTCCAGCCGGAAATACGGATCGAGCGCGTAGGTGTCCAGCTCCGGCTGCTCGATCTCCACGGGATCACCCGGCTCGCCGATGGGGAGGGTGAGCTTCCAGTTGGTGAGGTCCAACACCTCCCCCGGCACGGTGGCGACCCAGCCGGGCTCGCCGCTGTCGGTGTCGCCGACGTCCGTGTCGCCGTCACCCGTGTCGGGGTCGGCGGTGTCGAGCACCTCGTCGCAGCCCTCGTCAGCGCCGTCACAGGCCCCGCCCGGCCAGGGGGGGGCGGGCGCCTCGACGCTGTCGCACGCCTCCGCGCTCGCGCGGCAGCCGGGCGCGTCGCACCCCGCGCCACCACACTCCGAGCCCTCGCCGGACGCGCAGCCGGCCACGAACAGTAACCAAGACAATGAAGCGAGCGGCAGGGGGGGCTCCAGACTGGCGGGCACTGTATCGCCTGCTCGGCCACGCGGGCAACCCACAACTTTACAGTATGTCCAACTGTTCGGGTATGACCTGGACAGGTGCGGACCGCTCCGACGGGCCTGCGGACGTGGTTGTGCCTGCGGCCCGGAAGACGACCGGGCTCCCCGGGCGGTCGAGGTCCGACGAACGGGCCGGCCTCGTTCTCGCCTCGCGCAGGATGCGGCACACGGCCCGCGCAAAGACCACGAGCCGCCCGCTTCCCGGGGAGGCGTCGTGCTTGCCCTGCTCATGTCGTTCACCGTCTCCGTGTACGACGCCGTCGACTGCCCCACGCTCGTCTCCAAGCTCGCCGCGCGCGGGCTGACGAAGAAGCAGAAGGGGGTGTCGGAGGCCGGCTGTGCCCGGACGAGCGGGGGCATCCACAATCGATCGACCTCCCCGCCACGGCGGTGCCCATGGCGGCCGGCCATGCCCTGCGCGCGTGGTACCCGACGAGCGCGGAGGGGGCGTTCGAGGTCTACATCGCCGAGCTGCACGGGGACTTTCCGGACTCCGAGGCAGCGCTCGCGGAGCTGTTCTCCAGCCGAGAGGACGTCGTGGAGAGGTCTTCGGGTACGGGGAGCATGGCTACGGGGCCAATCTCGAAGAGCTCGCCCCCGGCGGCCGCCTGCCCTTCGGCGTGAAGTCCCGCACCGATGGGCCGAGCTCCGGCGCCAGTCCCGCGCGACCTGACACCGGCCTCGTCCTCGCCCCCGCGACGGCACCCACGGCGGGCGAGAAGCGTGGTCGCGCACGTCCACCGGGTCCGCTGGGGGTTCACCCGCTGGCGCGGGATGAGCCTCAGCATGGGGCGCCCGACGGCTCGGGCGACTCACTGCCGCCGCGTAGCGTCAACACTCACTGCAGGCGGGGATGGGCGGAGGAGGGTGCATTTTTCCTTCCGCGGCATTGACCTCCGAGCTTCAGGTCTGATAGCGTTCCGCCGCCGACCGGAGCGAACCGTGCGCCAACGAACCCCTCCTCCTTTCCACGCTGCCGTCGCGATGCTCGCGCTCATGCTGCCGGCCGTCGCCAGCGCGCGGGAGGTTTATCAGCGCGTGGTACCACCGCCGTATGTCGTTGACGGGCTCCGCAAGGTGGCCATCATCGAGGGCGACAACGGGCGGACCCGCCATTTCGGAAGCACGGTCGCGGCCACTCTCCGAACGCGCATCGGGTACGACCAGGGCATGCCTGAGGCCGATCCCGGCCTCCACTCCGACGTTCTCGACTTCGCCAGCGTCAGCGGCCCCGCGGTGCCCGGAATCGAGGAGGTCGTGCGCATCGGTGCTAGCGTCGGTGCGCAGGTCGTTCTCGCCGCGTCGGTAGATGGTCAGGAGACCGAGTACGAGAGCTTTTCCCTGGAGCGCACCCGGCAGGTGAAACAATCCGACGGAACCTACGTCTCGCAAAAGTACACGGTACCGTGCGGGCGCCGCGCCGTGCAAGCTTCTGGTACCTGGACACTCTATTCGGCCGCAGACGGCACGGTGATCACGAAGGAATCGTTCCGTCAGGGCGCGGTGGACACCGACTGTGACGAGGGCGAACGGGATGATCTTTCGCTGCGCTCGGCCAATGACATGATCAATGGATTGATCGGGCACGAGGCGATGGGCGCCGCCGCGAATTTCGCCCCGCGTTGGGACCGCGTCGCGTTCAAGTTCGTCAGGGAGCAGTCGACCCGCGACGTGACCGGCGCCGCGGAAGACGGTGACTGGATTACGGCAGTCGAAGGCTCACAAACCACGCTCTCCGACGATCCTTTCAACGCGGCCGCGATCTACCACATCGGGCTGGCGCTCGAGCTCGGAGGACGGCCCGCGGATGCCGCAGGCCTCTACGGCTTCGCCAAGCGCATGAAGGATCTCGATGTCTACGCCGACTCGCTCACCCGTGCTCGGAAGCGGGCGATCGAATTGCAGCAGCTCAAGGGCTACGGTCTAGAGGTGAGGCCCACCAGCTACGCCGGGGTGGACGCGCTCGTCGCGCGCGCCAGCGCTGCCGCCCAGGTCGCGGTCGTCGGAACGGCCGGAGTGATGAAGGGCGCCAAGAACAAGCGGCTTCCCATCTTCTCGGACGAATCAGGGACAGGTGACGTGTTGTCGATGGTGCCCGGCGGCACGGACGTGCGGATCATAAAGGCGGGAGCCACGCTCACGCAGATCCAGCTTCCGGATGGCGGTCAGGGCTGGGTCTCGTCCAAAGAAGTCAAGTAGGAAGGCGATGGTCGCACCGGTCACGCTTTTGTTCGGTTTGATTTCCTTCGTCCGCCCGGTCATCTCCGGCGTCGTGAAGGAGGGTCGTCCCTCGGCCGCCGTCAAGGTGGAGGTCGTGAGGACCACGCTCACGGCGCTCACGCACGAAGTGCGCAACGTTCCCAGGCCCGTCCGGATCCGTGTCAGAAAGGACACTCAGGAAGAGGAGGGGGAGGATTATGGCCATTGAGAAAGGGGGGGCGCTTCGCGCTGGTCGTGGAGACCGTGAGCCCCGTCGTCAGTGCAGAGGAGCCTTGATGCGCTTGGCTTTGCTGCCTCTCCTCCTCGCGCCAGCCGTGGCGTGGGCTAGCCCGCGCGACGTCACCAGAGCGCATGCGTTGCTCGAGGAGCGGGCATATGACGAGGCAGTCGCCCTCCTCAACAAGGCGTTGCGCGAGAAGCAGGACTTCGAGACCCTCCAGCAGCTTCGAGTCTTGATGGACGACGCGCTCTACGGCCGAGCACAGACCGCGGGGACCGCGGAGAGCTACCAAGCCTACTTGTTGGCCCGGCCGCAGGGAGCGCACGTCAACGATGCGCGTTTGCAGCTGTGCGAGGGTGCATGGATGCTGGTCGAAGGAGCCGCTGACCCCGCCCCGCTCGTCGCGTTCGCGAAGGCCCATCCCGCTTGCGCCCAGGCTTCGCGCGCCACCGATCGCGCCGCGATCCTGGCCTTCGCGTCCGCGAAAGCGCAAGGGACCGCCGACGCGATGCGAGCCTTCCTTGCGGCCTGGCCAGGTTCGGCGGAGCTCGGTGTCGCGCGCGAAATCGAGGATGAACTATCCTTCCAGGAGGCGCTTGCGGTAGACGGACCCGAGGCGCTCGAGGCCTACGTTGCTGCTCACGCCAAGGGCCCACACGCCGCGGATGCCCGCGCCGAGGCGGAGGCGCGCTCGTGGCGGACAGCGCTCGGAGCTCCGGACTCCGCCTCAGTGGTTGCGTTTCTCGCCAGGTATCCAGGCTCCTCCCACGCCGTTGAAGCGAAGGGGTTGATGCGCCAGCGTGGCCGAGGGATGTTCCGTGCGGCCACTGACGGGTGGGACCCGCTTGCCGGAACCCGGTGGTCGCCGGGGACCGTCGTATACAAACCGCCCGTCGGCGGTGCCATCCCCGTCGCTTTGCAGGTCTGGGGACTCCACGGTACCGTCTCCGGTAGTGAAGCTTCACCCGTTGCATTTCCGCTCGGTCGATGGGCAGCCGGTCTGCTCGGACTCGATCCTACGCTGATCGAGCGTCCGTCGGTTTCCACGAAGGGCCCAGGCGCCGACGGAGAGTACCTGTTCGCGGTCCCGTTCGCCCTGCCGGAGTGGACCTGGAACTCCACCCGCGCGACCGGGTACGAATTGCGGGTCGTGGACGCGCAGGGCAAGACGCTCGATCGAGCCCGAGTCGAACCGGGGGCCGGGAGCACCACATTGGGCCCGTATTACTCGGGCGGTTCGTCAGGGCTCAAGTCAGCGGCGGCCCAACACTCTGCCGATCCACTTTTCCGGGTGGCCAAAGCGGCTTTGTTCGTTCAGGAAGGCGATTACGCTGGTGCGGCGCAGGCCTGGACCGAGGCGCGCGCCGTGTGGTCGCAGCTCCCCGCCGATGCGCCCGGACTGAACCCCGCAATGCACTCCGGCGGCCTCTACACCGCGTACGCGAGCGCGCAGGCCGCGCCGGGCTCGGCGGGGGATGGCTTCGTCCCCATCCACTCGGCGGCAAGCGGGCGGTTCATCCTCTCGGGCCCGAGCAGCGGCTCCGGGACGCTCCTGCTGGATGAGGGGCAAGCGATCGGTACCGCGCGTCTCACCGGCGTGAGCGCTCGCTCGTGGCGCTACTCCCCGCGCGCGGCGTGGGCGGGCACCGTGGCGCTGAACCGAGGCGTGAGTGCGGTCGGCATCTTCGACCACAACGTGTACCTCGTCTCCCCCGGCGACCGTCTCTGGCGCGGCCGTGCTTCGTTTGCTGACTTTCTCGAGCGCTGGCCAGCCCTCCGCGTGCTCGCCGGTGCCGACCCGGGCAGATGGCTCGAGACCATCCTGACCGGCGCGGGGGTTTCCCAGCACTCGGAGCCCTACGACCTCACAGGCGACGGTCTTCCCGAATTCGTCGGTGTCTCCGCTGGCAAGCTGGTCGTCGCGGAGATGCAGGGCGACGGTACGGTCAATGTCATCCGATCTCCGCTGCACATTTGGACCGGGAGCCCGGCACTGTCGCCCGTCGTGACGGATCTCGACGGGGATGGGCGTCCCGAGTTGCTCATCTCCAGCGCCGGTTCCTGCAACGGATTGCAGCTGATCGTCGTGCGCCATGCCAAGGGCCGAACGCTCGTGGACGAGATCACCTTCGACGACGTTTGCGACTGATAACAAAAGTCCAGCTGGAGCAGTACGCCGCGCGCGCCGACGCCTCCTCCGTGATCACCGCCGCCGATGTCCCTACCGCCGACCGCTACGGCCGATAATCGAGCAGCTCCGAGACGTCCGACTTCACCGACCCGATGTCCCGGTCCACCCAGTAGGTGAACGTCGACTCGGGGGTGGTGGTGCGCAATTCGATGACCTCGTAGGTGCCCGCGGGCACCTCCACGGCGGCGCTGCGGGTCGCCTCGTAGGTGGTGTTCAGTGTGAACGTGACATCGGGCTGGCCCTCCACCCGGGACACCCCCGAATTGTCCACGAGCCAGGTGTCGCCCACGCGCAGCGCGGGAGGCATGACCAGGAGCGGGGTGTCGTACGTCGTGTACGAGGTGCTGTTGGTCTCGCGGCCGCCGTAGACGTAGTGGATGTCGCTGGTCTGGCTCGTGATCCAGCCGCCGCCGGCGTCGCAGTAGCCCACTGTCTCCATGTGGTAGGTGTACTCGTCGAAGTCGGGGAGGGTGTAGACGGTGTCGGTGATCTGCACCCAGTCGGCGCGGCCGGCGCCCGGCGTGAAGGAGTCGACCACCTGGGTCCAGCTGCCCGTGCCGCCGAAGTCCTCCTCGTAGGCGGGGTTGAAGTGCCAGTCCCAGGTCTGGCCCACCGCGGAGATGCCCAGGTACGGCGGGCAGTCGAAATCGGTGTCGGTGTCGGTGTCCGTGTCCGTGTCCGTGTCCGTGTCCGTGTCGGTGTCGGTGTCGGTGTCGGTGTCGGTGTCGGTGTCGGTGTCGGTGTCGGTGTCGGTGTCCGACGCCTCGGCATCGGGTTCGGGGACACAAGCGATCAGCAGGAGGAGGAGAGACAGGGTGGGCTCGGGCCGTCGCGAACCTACTCCGTTGCCCCGAAATTGTCCCGTAGTACGCCCGTCCCCGTGCACCCAGCCAACGCTGGAGGCGGCCCGAATTGGTCACCCGCGGGGGAGAATCGGCAGCCCCTCCGCCAAGGCTTGGGCCACGACCGGGTTTCCCCTCCGACGCCGGCGCCCGACCCACCACCGCAACGGCCTGCAACGGCCTGCAACGGCCCGCAATGGCCTGCCACGAAGCACACGCGGAGAAAGTGGTATACGGCCTGGCGCACGCCGGTGCCTGCGCAGGAGGAAGCGATGGTCGTGGTCACCGGTGCGTCCGGGCACCTCGGGGGAACCCTCGTCCGCGATCTGCTCGCGGGTGACGGCGCGGTGCGGGTCCTGATCCACGGCGACGCGCCCACCCCCGGGCTCCAGGGGCTCGACGTGGAGGTCGCGCGTGGGGACGTGCGAGACCCTGCCGCGCTCGACGCCGCCTTCCGTGGCGCGGACACCGTCTACCACCTCGCGGCGGTCATCTCGGTGAACGGGGATCCCCACGGGCACGTCCGGGCCGTCAACGTGGACGGCGCTCGCAACGCCGCCGAAGCCGCGCTCTCCAACGGGGTGCGCCGCTACGTGCACGTCAGCTCCGTGCACGCCTTCGACCACGCGCCCCACGACGAGCCGCTCGACGAGTCCCGCGCGCGCCCGACGTCCGCCCACCCCGCGTACGACCGCTCCAAGGCCGCCGGCGAGGCCGCCGTGCGCGAGGTGATCACGCGCGGGCTCGACGCGGTGATCGTCAACCCGAGCGGCATCATCGGCCCCATCGATCCCGCGCCCTCCCACATGGGCGCGGCGCTCCTGCAGATCGCGCACGGCCAGCTCCCCGTGCTGCCGGACGGCGGCTTCGACTGGGTCGACGTGCGGGACGTCTCGCGCAGCCTCCTCGCCGCCGCCGAGCGCGGCCGCACCGGCGAGAACTACCTCCTCGGCGGGGCCTGGTACTCGACGAGGCAGCTGGCGCAGATCATCGAGCGGGTGATCGGGGTGCCCGCCCCCCGGTTCACGGTCCCGCTCTCCTGGCTAGCCCTCGGCGTGGCGCCGTCCGCGTTCCTGCTGCGCCTCGCGGGGCGCCGCCCGCTCTGGACCTCGGACACGATCCATGCGCTACGATCCAACCGGAACATCCGCGCGGACAAAGCCGCGCGGGAGCTGGGGCACCGCGCCCGGCCCATCGAGGACACCCTGCGCGACACCCTCTCCTGGTACACCGAGGCCGGCATGCTCCGCAACGCGCGCGTCGCGGACCCGGCGGTGGCCTCGTGAGCGGGCCCCCGCCGATGGTGAGCGGGCTCCCGCTCCTGGGCAGCGCGCTCGACTTCCGACGTGACCCGTTGGCGCTCTTCCGGCGCGGCTACGCCGAGCACGGCCCCGTGTTCGGCATGAAGCTCGCGTTCCAGCCCGCCGTGGTGCTCGTCGGCCCCGAGAAGATGCGGTTCTTCTTCGAGCAGACCGACGACGGCCTCTCGATGTCCGAGGTGTACCAGTTCCTCGTGCCCATCCTGGGCGCGAAGGTGCTATTCACCGCCTCGCACGCCGAGTACGAAGAGCAGAAGCGCATCATGTTGCCGGCGTTCCACGGCAAGAAGCTCAAGAGCTACGTGGGCGAGATGGCGATGGAGGTCGAGAACTGGCTCGACACCCTCGGGGACGAAGGCGAGTTCGAGCTCGTCGGCACGGCCGAGCGCCTGACGATGGCGATGGCGGCCCGCTGCGTGTTCGGTCCGCGCTTCCGCGAGCGGCTCGGCCCCGACTTCATCGAGCACTTCGTGCACCTCTCGGGCGGGCTCGAGTTCATCCTCCCCACCAACCTCCCGCTCCCGCGCTTCATCCGCCGCGACCGCGCGCGGCGCACGCTGCAGAAGCTCCTCGGGGAGGTGGTCGCGGAGCGCCGGGCGAGCACCGAGCCCTACGACGACTTCCTCCAGGAGCTCCTCGGGGCGTCCTACCTGGAGCACGCGCGCATCCCCGACGCCATGGTCGTGACGATCCTCATCGGGCTCATCTTCGGGGGGCGGGAGAACACCGCCGGGCACCTCGAGTGGTGCCTGGTGCAGCTGTTGAAGCACCCGGAGTGGCAGGCGAAGGTCCGCGCCGAGGTCGACGCCGCGCTGCCGTCGCGGGCCGCCCCCACGTTCGACACGTTGCGGGAGATGAAGCTCCTCGACGCCTGCCTGAAGGAGACCGACCGCCTCCGACCGATGACGGCCACGCTCGTCCGCCTCGCCACGCGCGACCTCGAGATCGACGGGTACACCATCCCCAAGGGGTGGCTCGCCGTGGCGGGCATCGCGCTGTCCCACCGGCTCCCCGAGGTCTTCACCGACCCCGAGACCTGGGACCCCGGGCGGTTCTCGCCCGCGCGCAACGAGGACGTGCCCTACGGGGTCGTCAACTTCGGGGGCGCCCACCACCGGTGCTGGGCGATGACCTTCGTCGCACAGGAGATGAAGACGGTGCTCGCGATGCTGCTCTCCCGATACGACGTGACGCTCGTGGATCCGGACCCGCCGAGCGAGACCAACGACATCGGCGTCACGCGGCCGAAGGCGCCGTGCCGGATCCGCTACCAGCGGAGGGCGTGATGGAGCCCCTCCCCGGCGTCTCCGGCGGGATCGCCGTCGCGGCGGTCAGCACGTGGCGGCTGGTGCAGGACCCCGCCGCGCTCATGCGCGACCTGTCGGCGCGCTACGGGCCCACCTTCCACATGCCGCTGCTCAACGGGCCGTCGATCGTCACCGGGGATCCCGCGCTCATCGGGGCGATCTTCGGCGACGCGGAGCTCTTCGACGCGCCCAACGAGATCGTGGCGCCGCTCGTGGGAGAAGGCTCGATCGTGCTCGCGGGGGGCGCCCGCCACAAGCGGAAGCGCAAGCTCCTCGCGCCCCCGTTCCACGGCGCGCGGATGCGCGCGTACGGCGCGATCATCGCCGAGGCCGCCGCGCGCCAGGGGGCGGACTTCGTCCCCGGGCGGGAGATCGCCGTGCTCGACGTGACGCAGCGCCTGTCGCTCGAGGTGATCGTGCGCGCGGTGTTCGGCGTGACCGACGCCGCCCGCGTGGAGGCGTTCCGCGCCACGATCAGCCGCAACATCGATCGCCTCCCGGCGTGGCTCCTGTTCCTGCCGGTCCTGCACCACGAGTGGGGCGGCATCGGCCCCTGGGCCCGCTACCGCGCCTCGGTCACGGCGCTCGTCGCGCTCCTCGAGGAGGAGGTCGCGCGCGCCCGCGCCGAGCAACCACCGGGGCGAGAGGACATCCTCGCGCTGTTGCTCGCCGCGCGCGACGAGGACGGCGCGCCCATGCCCGACGACGAGCTCGTCGACGAGCTGCGCACCCTCGTGATCGCCGGGCACGAGACGACTGCGACCACGCTCGGGTGGGCGCTCTGGCAGGTCCATCGCAACCCGCCCGTGCTCGCACGGCTGCGGGAGGAGCTGGCCACGCTGGGCCCGACCCCCGATCCCGAGCGCCTCGCGCGGCTCCCCTACCTCGCGGCCGTGTGCGACGAGACCCTGCGGATGCACCCGATCGTCCCGATCTTCCGGCGTCGCCTCCTGCGCGACGCCGTCCTGGACGGGCGCCCCTACCCCGCGGGCACGATGTTCCACCCCTCGGTGCTCATCACGCACTTCGACCCCACGATCTACCCGGACCCGCACACGTTCTCCCCGGAGCGCTTCCTCGCGCGGAAATTCGGCCCGGCGGAGTTCCTCCCCTTCGGCGGGGGAAACCGCCGGTGTGTCGGCGCGGCGTTCGCCAGCTTCGAGTTGCAGATCGCGCTCGGGACGCTGCTCGGGGCACACCGGTTCACCCTCCCCTCCGACGCGCCGATCCGCCTCGCGCTCAACGGCATCACGACGCGTCCGGTGGGCGGGATCACGCTGCGGTACGAGGGACCGGCACGCGCATCATCCCCCGGTTGACGCTCCCAGCAGCTCCCACCCGGGCCGTCCGACCACCGACGCGTCTCCCAGCACGCGCGCAGGGCTGTCCGGGCCTGCGAGGGCTCGTCCCCTACGCCGGGTTCCGCACGCTGTTCCGCCGGGGCGCGTTCGGACGGCGCGCGATGTACCGGCTCATGGAGACGGACAGCTGGCGCGCGTACGCCGCCCTCAACCCCGGCCACGAGCAGGGGGACGCGCTCCCCGTGCTCACGAGCCTCGGGCTCGCCAACGTGTGGACCATGCTGCTGCGCGCGTTGCGGCGGCCGCTCCGGTCCATGCGGGGGCGGGCCCGCCAAGTGGGGACGAACACCCGCACATCCGCGAAGCTGGCGCCGCTGCGTTCGACGACCTCACCGTCGAGCGTCAGGAGGGGTTGGTTCCACATCAGGGCCAGCGCCACGTAGACGGCGTCGTAGGCACGTAGACGGGCCATCCGGGCCACGAGCACAGCCCGTTCGAGCAATTCGCCGTCGAGCGGACGGGCGTGGAACCGCGGCCCTCGGATCACTGCATCCACCGTGTCGATCAGGTCCGCCGGCTCCCCTCGCCGGGTGAGCCCCGCGATGACCTCGACGCGAAACAGCTCGGGCACGAGGAACTGCTCCGTGTCCGGGTGGCTCTCGAAGAGCCGCCTCGCCCGGCCGTGGTGGCGCTCGGCGGGCGAGATTGCCGCGATGAAGACGGATGCGTCCAGGACCGGGCTCACCTCCGCCCCTCTCCGATCAGCTCCACCGCGACGAACTTCGATGTCGGGCGCGGATTCCGGCCCATGCTCCTCACGAGGGCCCGGTACGCCGCCGCCTCGGCAGGGGTCAGCAAGCGTGGCCCGGCCTGGATCGGCACGAGCCGCACGGCAGGCTCGCTGTCGACCGTGATCACGGCATCCTCCCCGCTGGTGCGCGACAAGCGCCTTGGTCACTTCATGGGGCAGGGGGCTCCGCCCCCCGCAACGCCCCCCGAACCCGAGCGTTGATGCACGGACGGATCCATCGTTCGGCGGTGCGTGATGTTGGCGTCGCAATGAAGGACGATCTCGGACCCAACGTCACGCCGCGGCGTCGAACCGTGACGTTCGAGTGGACATCACTCACGACGTCACCCGCAACGTCACGGGCGCGGTCGGCGCCGCCCTGGGCGCCGTGGCACCGCGCCCATCTTCAGTCGCCCGAGCCCGCCTCCCGCCACAAATCCCGCAAAGGCAGCCCCGTAGTCCGGCTCCGGCGCCGGGGTCGATTATCGTGTCAAGTTGATCGAGGTTGTTCCCAAGCCTCGATGCTCGCTCCTCCGAGCGCTTCGACGTGGACTCCCATGCGCCACCCCAGGTCGACCTCCGGAAAATCTGAGTCAGTTTCCGACAGGCGAACCGAAGCGGGTGCTCGTCATGATAGCGTCTGGGATCTCCAGGTCGGGGCGGGCGATGGTCCGCTTCGCCGGGTGCTTCGCCAGAGGTAGCCATGACCAAGAGCCGCGCCCCCCAGAAGCCCGCCCGCATCGGCACCGACTACGCCGACCCGAACGCGCGGGCCAAGGATCGCGAGTCGCGCGGCAACCAGCACCTGAACCTGGTGATGGCGCAGCGGAAGAAGGGCATCAAGGACGAGGACCAGGAGCGGGTCAACAACCTCGAGGTCCTCGCCATCTCCCAGGACCAGGCGCTCAACAACGTCGCCGACACGGCGTGGGACGCCGTCCCCGCGCTCGACCGGCGCGACATGGAGAAGTTCCTCAAGCGGATGGGCATCACCATCGGCATGGCCGAGGAGCACGACCAGGATCTGGAGACAATCGGCGAGGGCATCGCCGAGATGAACGCGAAGCCCGATTCCAACGCCGCCGCCTGGAGCCTGAAGGGTTTTCTCCAGATGGCGTACTACGCCCGCGACTCGGCGCGCGCCGAGGTGGGCCAGGCGATGGAGCCCCGCACGCTCGAAGGGCAGGAGGCCGAAGGGGGGCCGCCGGGCATCCGGGCGATTCCCAGCGGCAAGGGCTTCGCCGCTGAGGTGCGGGCCCTCATGGAGCCCGTGGGCTCGCTGGTCACGGCGGGTGACTCGATCTACCGGCAGACCGTGGCGAACCAGGACGCCAAGGGGGACGACGCGGTCGACCTCGCGATCGCCCTCTCCGAAGGCTTCGACGGCATCGACGCCGCCAGCTCGGACGCGGGCTGGTTGTGGCTGACGTTCCTGCAGGCCGGGCCGTCGCGCGACACCTATCGTCAGCTCAACTTCGTCCTCGGCCGCGTGGACCTCGAAGACGCCGACGCCCCTCCAGAGCTCGTGGCCGAGTGGGAGGCCCGCGAGGCCATGGAGCAGATGGCCGAAGACCTGCAGTACTCGGACGGCCTCGGCGGGTACACCGACGGCCTGACCACGTTCGTGAACCTGGAGGACGCCAAGGCGTCGAAGCGGGCGAACGACGCGCGGGCTGCGGCGGTGGCGATGCTCACGCCCGATCCGAGCGCGGGGTTCGGCTGGCCGTTCAACCAGGGGCGGGGCGCGGGCGCCAGCTCCGACGCCGCGACCGCGCCGAACGCGTCGGTCTACCAACAGGGCGCGGACGCGAGCGGGGGCCGCTCGGCCGAGCTCGGCGCGCAGGTCACGCCCGTGGATGCCACCAAGGCGTCCAAGGAGCAGAAGTTCTCTCGGGACACCACCGTCAACGACGACGTGGCCGTCGACGACCAGGTGCGGTATCGCGAGCGCAAGGCCACCGGCGAGCTCTCGATCGAGCAGGGCAAGATGACCGGCACCGGAGGGATGACCTCCCAGACCGAGGGCCCCGATGGGCAGATCCGTACGTCCGGCGGCAGCGTGAACGCCTCGATCGAGCAAGGGCAGCTCGGCATCGGCGCGGCCGGATCCCACGTCAAGGGCACCGAGGAGAACAGCAAGGGGTACTCCGGGAACGCAGGCGCCGTGTTCGGCCCCGACGGCGTGGTCGTCACCGCGGGTGCCGCCCGTCAGGGCAAGAAGGACGGCGAGGACTTCCAGCAGAGCGCCTCCACCAGCCTCGACACCGACAAGAAGCGCGCGTCCATCGAGCTGTCCAGCACGACGGGCGAGAAGCTCAAGGAGAAGGGCGGCAGCCTCTCGGCGACCGGGGGCATGGACGACGATTTCAACATCAACTACTTCGAGCTGGGCGCCAAGTACAAGGTGGGGAACGGGACGAGCGTCGGCGGCAAGGTCTCGTTCGGGGTCGAGGTCGGCACGCCGGTGAAGGACGGGAACGGCTGGGCCATCTCCTGGACCGAGACCGAAGGGATCTCCGCCAACGCGGGAAAAGAAGGCGGAGGCGCCAAGAACAAGGTCGGCGGCAGCGCCAGCTACACGGGCGCCAGCAAGAAGGGCGGCAAGCGCCTCTTCAAGTCGAAGGAAGAAGCCGAGGCCTACGGAAAGAAGCTCAAGTCGGGGGAGGTCCCCACGAACCAGTCGCCGCAGAACGCCGCGGACGCGCTGAAGCTCAAGGAGGGCGAGACCGCGGTCCAGAGCGACATGAACGGGCTCGAGCTCGAGGGCCACGGCAACTACGGCATGGTCAGCGCGGGCGCGTCGGTGAGCAAGGCGTCCGTCGATGACACGGAAATCTCCCGCGGCCCCGGCAGCACCGTGTTCGTCAAGCGGGCGCACACGTCGATGTCGGGTGGGGCGGTGTCCGCCGGTGCGGGCGGCGTCGGCGCCTCGGTCGGCGGCGGATCCGGTGGCATGGAGGCCAGGAAGATCGCGTTCGACCTGTCGACCCCCGCCGGCCGCATGGCGTACGAGCGCTACGCGAAGGACGGCACCCTGCTGCCGATGCCCAACGCCTGGCGCGAGGTCGAGCGCGAGGACGCGAAGATGGACTCGAGCAGCTGGGGCGTGTCCGCGCCGGGTGTGTCGTTCAACAAGTCCAGCGAGGTCGTCGACGGCAAGCGCACCGGTGACGACGGGAAGGTCGAGTACTCCGTCGGCACCCAGAAGACCGGCCTCAAGATCATCGGCTGGGGCCACGCCAACGCGTCGCACGGCATGGAGATCGTCGAGGCGAACGACAAGGAGCGCTACTACACGGCCCGCTCCAGCTTCGACAACTCCGAGCGGGACGACGACGCACGGGCGCTCGGCCGCGCCACCGGCGGGTACACGGGCCACCAGTCCTCCGGCTACTTCAACGGCGAGGACTCCCGTGGCAAGTGGAGCGCCACGAGCGTGTTCACCGACGAGCAGGTCATGAGCGGCGTGGGCCGGGCGGCGAAGGACGGCCGCATGGGGGACGCGAGCGAGAACGAGGTGAATTGGCCCGGTCACGCCCCCATGAAGAAGAACGAGAACGGCCTGGACACCATGGCCGACGCGATGAACGGGGCGGAGCCCGACATGGACCTCTTCCGCCGCGGCATGGCGCGTTGGGTGGCCGACGACGGGCTCGAGGCCATCCAGAAGACCCGCAACCTGGCCGGCTTCAAGGACTACCGGAGCACCGGTGGCCACGGGCGGGACGACGGCCAGACCTACTACCTCGACCTCGCGGGGGATCCGTGGTGGACCGGCTTCACCGGTTGGAAGCTCGGCGAGAAGCAAGCGGCGGACCTCGAGAAGCGCGCCGGTGACAGCTCGGCGGACAAGCACGCCGTCCTGACCGAGGTGGCCACGCTCTCCCAGTACTACAAGGACAAGATGGTGGCCGTGGCCGGCTACACCGAGGTGCCCATCCACCTCATCCGCCAGGAGCAGAAGCGTTGCCGGGACCTCGTGGACAGCCTGGAAAAGGTCGCCGCGACCGCGCGCTCGACCTCCACCGCCGTCGAGGACGAGGAGATGCAGCGCAGTGTGCTCGTCCCCGCGATGACGCAGCAGGATCCACGCTTCGATCGCATCCAGAAGCTGCAGGCGCAGCTCGGCGAGGCCCGCCGGGTGGCGCGGGGCGCGTACCACGAGGCGAACCATTGGCACAGCATCCACCACCACGGCAAGTGGGACGGAGGGGTCACGCCGCGCAAGAGCAAGGGCATGAAGCACGAGGAGGGCGCGTACCGCGACACCGACAAGGAATTCGAGCAGGGCAAGGGGCTCATGCAGTCGGCGAAGATCTGCGAGGAGCTGTTCCAGGGCGCGACGCAGGGCGCCGACGCCACGGGCACCGCGCTCTCGTACATCGCGCGCGCGAAGAACCTCTACCAGCGCGCCACCCCGCTCCTGGAGAGCGCCCGCGCCTCCTACCGCTCCATCGGGTGGCGCAACGCGGGGGACATGGCTGGGTGGTGGGACAACATGGAGAAGCACCACGACGCGCCGCTCGACTTCTGACGGCTCGGGCGCTTAGGCGCGCCGCCGCAGGCCGGCCGCGAGCAGCGTAGCCAACCCGACGAGCAGCCACCCGCCGGATTGGCTGCTCGCCTGGCATCCGCAGGTGATCTCCTTGTCGGGGTCCGTGTCGGTGTCGGTGTCTGTGTCGGCGTCCGTGTCGGCGTCCGTGTCCGTGTCGGTGTCGGTGTCGGTGTCGGTGTCGGCATCGGTGTCGGCATCGGTGTCGGCATCGGTGTCGGTGTCGGTGTCGGTGTCGGTGTCCGCGTCGGTGTCCGTGTCCGTGTCCGCGTCGGTGTCGGTGTCGGTGTCGGTGTCGGTGTCGGTGTCGGTGTCGGTGTCGGTGTCCGTGTCGGTGTCGGTGTCGGTGTCGGTGTCCGTGTCGGTGTCGGCGTCTCCCCCGTCGCCCTGGTACACGTAGGCCCGGCCACCACCGGAGGAATACGCGTAGGCTCCGACGAGCACGTCGTCGTTCCCGTCGCCGTCCACGTCGCCCGCGCCCGACACCGACGCGCCGAATCCGTCGGCGATCGACTCGGCCGGCGCGAGGTCGGCCGCCGCGGTCGTCGACACCCCGCTCGACGAGCCCAGGTACACGAAGGCGGAGCCGCTCGCCCCGTAGGCCCCGGGCGATCCGACGATCACGTCGTCGTAGCCATCACGATCCACGTCGCCCGCGTACGAGACCGAGGCCCCGAACAACAGGTCGCCGCCGGTCAGGGTCGTGGACGCGGCGGCGGACACCCCGCTCGACGAGCCGAGGTAGACGAGCGCCCGACTGGCGTACGCCTCGTAGCGGCCGCTGCTCACCCCGACGATCACGTCGGCGTAGCCGTCCCCGTTCACGTCTCCCGCGCCCGACACGGCGCGCGCCTGGTCGTCGTCGTCCGCCCGGTCCGTGGTGGTGGTGGCGGTGCCCGACACCCCGGTCGACGACCCGTGGAAGACGTAGGCTCGGCCGTACCCGCCGACGATCACGTCGTCGTACCCGTCACTGTCCACGTCCCCGGCGTCCGACAGGGCGATGCCGAAGCCGTCGTCGTCGGACTCGCCCGTGAGCGTCGCGACCGCGGTGCCCGACAGGCCGCTCGACGAGCCGAGGTATACGTGCGCCGCGAGGGCGCTCGGGTCCCCGATGCACACGTCGCCGTAGCCGTCTCCGTTCACGTCGCCCGCGCCCGAGATCGAACAGCTCGTGCAGGCGGGGTCGAGGGTGGTCGTCGCCGTGGTCGACACCCCGGTCGGCGACCCGTGGAAGACATGGGCCCGCGGGTCCACCGTCGGGTAGGGGCACGTCCCGACGATCACGTCGTCCCAACCGTCGTTGTCGACATCGCCGGCATCCGACACCGAGCACCCGAACGCGTCCCCGATCGCCGCGCCGGTGAGCGTCGTGGCCGCGGTGCTCGACAGCCCGCCCGAGGCCCCGTGGAACACGTACGCTCGGCCGGTCGACTGGTCGTAGCCGCTCGCCCCGACGATGACGTCGGCGAAGCCGTCGCTGTTCACGTCGCCGGCGCGCGACACCGACTCCCCGAGCGACTCGGACGAGACGATCCCGGTGAGGGTGGTGGCCGCGGTGCCGGCCACCCCGCTCGACGACCCGAGGTACACCTCCGCCCGGGCCGCCTGCCCACCGATGATCACGTCGCTGTGCCCGTCGCCGTTCACATCCCCCGCGCCCGCGACGGCCCCGAAATTGTCGTACTCCTCCTCCCCCGTGAGGGTGGTGGCCGCGGTGCCGGACAGGCCCGTCGACGACCCGAGGTACACGTAGGCCCGGCCCGTCGACGTCGCGTGGCCCGAGGCCCCGACGAGCACGTCGGCGTAACCGTCGTCGTTCACGTCGCCCGCCGCCGCCACCGAACCGAAGTTGTCGCCGGCGGCCTCGGCCGTGAGCGTAGTGTCCGGCGTGTCCGACAAGCCGCCCGCCGAGCCGAGGTACACGTAGGCCTGGCCGGTGCTCGACCAATCGCCGTACCAGGCGCCGATGACAACGTCATCGTAGCCGTCCGCGTCGATGTCTCCCGCGCCGGCGACCGAGCGGCCGACGCTGTCGTCGGGCTCGCCCGACGCGGTCCAGGCCGCGGTGCTCGACACACCGCTCGACGAGCCGAGGTACACGTAGGCCCGACCGGCGCCCGTGTCGTACGACGGCGCCCCGACGATGACATCGTCGTAGCCATCCCCGTCCACGTCTCCGGCGTCCGACAACGACCAGGCGAAGTAGCTGGATTCCGCCTCCCCGGTGAGGGTCGAGATCGCGGTGCTCGACACGCCGCCGGACGACCCGAGGTGCACGTAGGCCCTCCCGACCAGGCTGCCGTAGCCCCACGCCCCGACGATGACGTCGGCGTAGCCGTCGCCGTTCACGTCCCCCGCGTCCGACACCGCGCCACCCAGGTAGGCGGCATCGGATTCGCCGGTCAACGTCGTGACGGGGGTGGTCGACACCCCGGTCGCCGACCCGTGGTACACGAAGACTCCGCCCCGGTAGGAGCTGTACCCGATCGCCCCGACGATCACGTCGTCGTAGCCGTCGCTGTCGACATCTCCGGCGCCCGACACGGAGCCACCGAATTGGATCCCGGCGCTCTCCCCGGTGAGCGTGGTCGCCGCGGTGCTCGACAGCCCGCTCGACGAACCATGGAACAGGTACGCCCGGCCGGTGTAGACATCGGCATCCGGCGCCCCGACGATCACGTCGTCGAAGCCGTCGTTGTCGACGTCCCCTGCCCCCGCCAACGCGCTCCCGAAGCCGTCGGCCTCCTGGCCGGTGGCCGTCCACGACGGCGTGGTGTACACCGGGTCGATCGCGATCGGGTACCGCGCGCCGGCGTCCGCCACACGGACGACAAAACCCGCTTCGGCCGCCTCGAACCGGATGTCGAGCGGCGTCCCGACGGCGTCGTGGGCCTCGAGCCCGGACACGAGCACGACGCCGCCCGCGTCGCCCTGGATCCAGAGCTCCGCGTCGTCCCCCGCGACCTCTCCGCCGGAGACCGCGATCTCGATCGTGAGATCACCGTCGCCGGGAACGCGGGTGGGCACCGTCCAGCCCTGCTGAAAGCCGTCGTCACGGGCGGCCCACCATTCGGTCCGCCCGGCGTCCGCGTATTCGAGGCGCCGGACACACTCCCCCGCCGGATCGCGCCGGTCCTCGAAGCACGCGCCGAGCGCGGGTGCGTCGCGATGGCCGTCCTCGGTGCGCTGGTCGCGGCCCCAGCCGACGGTGGACACCACGATCAGGTCGTCCCCCACCGCGAGGTGCGCGCCCGCGGTGTCGAAGCGCGCGGTCATCCCCCGCTCGGCGACCACGGCGCGGTACCCGTCGGCGTCCGGCACGAACGCGCGCGACGCGTCCCGGAGTCGCGCGGACACCTCGGCGATCCAGCCGGGATGCGCCTCGTCGGGGGCATTCGGCGCCCCGGCGGCCTGGGGGGCGGTCGCGTACAGTGCGTCGGTCGGGGCGGGAGCACAGCCCCACGCCGTGAGCATCGCAAGGATCATTCCAACTCCCAAACGAAGTGACGTGTCGGTCACGGGGGTTTTCTCGCATCGTCGTGAGCGAGGAGCAGCGCTGGGTTCGACCTACGACTCCCCTACATCGGACCGCGCGCGGTCCTGGGGCCGGCCGACAGGATTCGCTCCAGCGTTACAGGACAGCGATCCAAGTGACAAATCGCGATGCGGAGCCTCGGCCACGAACGTCTCGTGGCACCTGTGGCGGGCCCGTTGCGCCCGGCCCGTGCTACTACCGCCCATGATCCCCGAACTCCTCGTCCGCCAGCCCCTGTTCGCCGGCGTGCCCCCCCACCTCCTCGCCGACGTGGCGCCGTTGTTCCAATTCCGCAGCGTCCTCGACGGCGGGACCCTGTGGTACGAGGGCGAGCCCGCCGAGGCGCTCGCCATCGTCGTGGACGGCGCGCTGTCCGTACGCGTCGGGGTGCGAGAGGTCGGGCGGATCGGGCCCGGCGAGCTCGTCGGGGAGGCCTCGGCGTTCTTCGGCGCCCCCCGCGTCGCGACCGTGACGGCGATCGCCCCCACCCTCGTCCTCGTGCTCGATCGGGCCTCGCTCGCGCCGCTCCGCGCGACGCATCCCCAGGTCTACGATCCGCTGCTGCAGCGCGCGCTCGAGGCGATGGCGCGCCGGGTCCGCGACGTCGACCGCCGCATCTCCGCCGCCAGCACCGAGGGCACCGACGCGCCGATGCGGATCGTGCCGCTCGCGCTCGACCGGGCGTTCCGCGCGCTCTCGGGCCCCGAGGACGAGACCCCGCCCGGCATCTACGCCCTGCTCCGGCGGCTGCCGCGGCTGGGGAACGCCCCCGTGGCCGAGCTCACCGTCCTCGCGGCCGCGCTCACCCCCCGGCGCGTGCGGGAGGGGGATCCCGTCTTCCTCGAGGGCGACGTGGGGGACAGCGCGTTCGTCCTGAACGAAGGATCGCTCGACGTGCTGCGGGAGATCTACGGCGGGAAGGCGAGCACGCTCGCCACGCTCAATCGGGGCGCCGTCTTCGGGACCGGCTCCCTGCTCCTCGGGGAGCGTCGCAACGCATCCTGCATCGCACGCACGGCCTGCTGGGTCCACGAGCTGCCTGCGGCCGCCCACGCGTCGCTGCGCGGCGAGGCGGGCCGCCTGTGGCGCGAATCGCTGATCTCGGCGCTCCGGGCGCAGGTGGTGCTCGCCGACGGGCTGCTCGCGGCCCTCGCGGGCGGGACCACCGCCGCCGAACGGGAGACGCTCCGCCAGGCCGCAGCCCAGGTGCTCGCGTACCGCGTGGACGACATCCCGGGCACCTCCTGCGGGTTTCCGGTGAGCTTGTGAGGTCGCGCCGCCGTCCCGGGCGGCCGGCGGGGGCCGGTCGCCGATCTACGCCCGCAGCACGCCGCGCGTGAACCGCGCCCGCAGGTAGAACCCGAACGGGACCGACCGCACCCACTCCCCCTCCTCGTCGAGCATCCACGCGTAGTCGGCGGCGTTGGCCCCCTTGGGCCGCAGCTGCAGCACGGCGCCGAGGCGGCCGTGGATCCGGTGGAGCTCCCCGCCCGCGATCAGCTCGGAGAGTCGGAGCCAGTCCTCGGCGATCGCGGCGTCCTCGACGGGATCGGGCACCCACAACCGCGGCGTGCCGATCGTCCGGGCACCGGGCGGCTCCCCGCGGTCCCCCGCGATGGGCACCCAGAGCACGTGCGCGAGCTTCCCGCGCACGCGCGAGGTCTCCCAGCTCGCCTCGAAGGCGCCCTCGATCGGCGCCGTGCACACGAACGTCGACTCGCGCGGGGCCCCGTCCCTCCCGACGGGGATGGTCTTGAGCTCGACCCCGAGCGCGCCGAAGTCGGGCTCGGGGCGCGAGCCGCCCTCCGCGCCGAGCGCCGCCTCGACGAGCTGGCCCACCCATCCCTTGGCCCGGCGCAGGTCGGCGGGCACCGGCGCGTCGAGCTCCGCCGCGAGGCGGGCCAGCGGTAGACCGGTCAGGGCCACCGCGCGGGCCTCGAGCTCGGGAAGGGAGGTGGGCGGAGGGCGGCGGAGCATGGGTGACTCCTACCGGCGACGCGGCCGTGTCACAACGTGATGACGCTCTTGCCCCGGGTGTGCCCCTGCCCGAGGTAGCGCATCGCCTCCGGCACCTCACCCAACGTGTAGCGCCGGTCGATGACCGGCTTGACCTTGCCGGCCTCGACGAGCCCGCGCAGCGCGATCAGGTCCTCCTTGGCGGGCTTGGCCACGAGGGGCACGAACGGTTGGCGGGAGTAGAGGTTGCTGGCGAGCCCGGCGAGGATGGAGACCATCGGGCCGACCCAGGTGTTCTCGGCCCCGCCGGCGCCGGACACCAGCCGCCCGTGCTCCGTCAGCACCCGCCGGCACGCCGACGGGGGCTGGTTGCCCACGAGGTCGAGGATCACGTCGTAGCGCCGATCCCCGCGGGTGAAGTCCTCCTTGCCGTAGTCGACCACGTGGTCGGCGCCGATGGACCGCACCAGCTCGACGTTGCCGGCGCTGCACACCCCGGTGACCACCGCTCCGAGCGCCTTGGCGATCTGGACCGCGAAGGTGCCCACGCCGCCCGCTGCCCCGTTGATCAGCACGGACTGCCCGGGCTGGAGGCGCCCCGCGTCTCGCAGGGCCTGCAAGGCCGTGGTGCCGGCGAGCGGGAGGGTCGCCGCCTCTTCGAAGGTCAGGTCGGCCGGCTTGTGCGCCACCTCCTGCTCGCCCACACAAACGTACTCGGCGAACGCGCCGCGTTCGATCTCGCCGAACACCTCGTCCCCGACCTGGAAGGCCCGGACGTTGCGGCCGACGGCCTCGACCCGACCCGCCATCGCCCGGCCGGGGATCGGCTGCTTGGGCTCGAGGAGGCCGAACCCCGCGGCCCGGATGAGGTAGGGCGTCCCGGTGAGCAGGTGCCAGTCCGCCTTGTTGAGCGACGCCGCGATCACCCGCACCAGCACGCCGTCGTCGCGGACCACGGGCCGGTCGACCTCGGCCAGCCGGAGCACGTCGGGCAGGCCGTACGCGGGTTGGAGGATCGCCTTCATCCGGGGGGGCGCGGTGTGCTGGCGTTGGGGGAGCTCGGAATCCATGGGGCCTCGTCGGGGTGGGTATTTACGCTGTAAGCTTACAGCGTAGAAATGGCAAGGGCGTCCACGCTGGAACGGACGCCCAGGTTAGCCATCGCCCGAGTCTTGGCACGGGACCGTGATCCTCTCGCTCTACAAGCCGCCCGGTTGGACGCCCCTCGAGGCGATGGAGGATCACCGCGCCCGCACGCCCGCCCTCGCGGGCGAGCCCATGGTCTACGCCGGGCGCCTCGACCCGATGGCGGAGGGGCTGCTGCTCGTCCTCACCGGGGAGGACCGCTTCGGGCTCGCCGCCCACCTCGCGCACGACAAGCAGTACGTCGCCGACCTCCTCTTCGGCGTGCAGAGCGACACCCACGACGCCCTCGGCCGGCTCGCCCCCGGGGCCGTTGGCGCGCCGCCCCCGACGCGCTGTGTCGAGGCCGTCGCCGACCTGCGCGGCACGCACCCGCTGCCCCTCCCCGCGTGGTCCGCCTACCGCGTGCGGGGGCGCCCGCTCCACGCGTGGGCGCGCGAGGGGCGGCTTCACGAGATCGTCGTCCCCGTCCGCGACATGGTCGTCACCGCGGTCGACGGCGTCACGGCCCGGCACGTGCGCCCGTCGGCGCTCCTCGACGAGGTCGTCGCGCGCATCACGCGCGTGCGGGGCGAGTTCCGCCAGGCCGAGGCCCTGGCCGACTGGGCGCGCCTCGGCGCCGCGGATCTCGCGCTGGTCCACGTGACCGCGACCCTCACGGTGACGAGCGGGACCTACGTGCGCGCGCTCGCCCACGCCCTCGGCACGCAGCTCGGGTGCGGCGGGCTCCTGCTTGCGTTGCGACGGACGCGGGTGGGGCCGTACGAGGCGTAGCGGCACGTCGGCTTCATCGGGTTCGGGCGACCGACGCGGGGCGCGGTCTACAGCCCTGGAGGCGGGCCGGCCACGGACCGCCTCTGGGGGCCCGTCGCCCAGGGCGGCGCCGACCGCGCCCGGTGATCCCTCACCCCGCGAGCCACTCCAGCTGGAACAGGGCCTCGAACGCCTCGACGTGGCGCAGCGCGTCGTCGAGGGTCACCCCCCACGCGTAGAGGCCGTGGCCCTCGATGAGGTACCCGGGCAGGCGCAGGCCCTCGCGTGCGGCGTCGACGGCGGCGCCGAGGCGATCGATGTCCTGGTCGTTGGGAAACACGGCGACGCGGCGCTCCTCCGCGTGCGTGTCCACGCCCGGGAACGCCTTGAGCAGCTCCCAGCCGGCGAGGCGCACGCCACGTGGCCGCGCGCGGGAGATCACGCAGGCGTGCGGGCTGTGGACGTGGAGGACCGCGCCGACGTGGGGATCGGCCGCGTACCGGCGCGTGTGCAGCGCCGTCTCCGCGGAGGGGCGCCCGCCGGAGATCGGGTTCCCGTCGAGGTCGACGACGAGGAAGTCGTGGGGCGAGAGCCGCCCCTTGTGGCGCCCGGACTGGGTGATGAGGGCGCGGTCCGGCCCCAGCCGCGCCGACAGGTTCCCGCTCGTGGCGGGGAGCCAGCCGCGCGCGTGCAGATCCCGGCCGATCTCCGCGAGAGAGGCGGCGATCTCGAGGGCCGTCGCGTGCGGCGCCGACGGGACGTGCGGCAGGACCGGGGCGGCGGGCGGCATGGCGGCCCGTATAGCACGAGGTCCGCCGATCGCCGCTCAGCGAAACACCCGCCTCCCCTCCCCCGTCCGCTCGATCGTGTGGGCCCGCGTGGCCAGGAGGATCATTCCGGGAGCTGGGGGATGCCGAGCAGCTCCGCGGCCGCCGTCATCCGCTCCGCGAGCGAGCCGGCGATCGTGGGGTCCGCCTCGGTCGAGAGCAGCGTGAAGAGCTGGCCGTAGGGGGTGGCGAGGTCGGCCTCGGAGGGCGCGTCGGGGTTCCAGGTGGCGGGCACCTCGGGGATGGCGTTGCCGTCGAGCGCCGCGTACCCGGTCGCCAACCGCCCGAAGCCGGCCATGATCTCGGCGTCGAGGGCCTCGCCGCCGTCGAGCGACACGAGCCACGGCAGGAACGCCGTGTAGATCCCGTGCCCGCCTTCGAGGTTCGCGCGCATGTCGCCGAGCGTGTGCTGCGCGTAGCGGCTCTCGTCCTCGCCCGAGTTGGCGAGGGCCACCTTCTCGTACTGCTCGGCCATCGAGCCGATGACCCCGCGGAACGCGGCGGGGGCGTCGAGCGCGAGCGGCTCGAACTGGTCGCGCATGTCGGTGGTGTCGTCGACGAGGCGCTGGCAGAGGGCGTCCTTGAACGCGCCGGCCTGCGTCGCGTCCGCGGGGAACGCCGCCGGGGTGTAGTCGGGGAGCGACGACTCGAACGCCACGACCAACGCGGGGTGGCGGTCGGCCCACACGATCCGCTCGATGGCGTGCACGCCGGTGACGTGGTCCCCGTCGAACAGGTCCGCGTCCGGCCCCTCCGCGATGAACCCGTCGTACCGCCCGTCGGTGGCCGCGTCGAGCTCGGGAAACAGTGCCGCGATCGCGCCCTCCACGCGCTCGTAGGCCATGCGCGCGTCGGTCCAGGCGCGCTCCATGTCGAGCGTCTCCCCGGCGCCCCACCCGTCGGCGTCCGGGGCGGGCGCGCCGAGCTGGAGCGCCACGGCCGCGGCGGCGAGCCCGTCGAGCTCGTGGGCGGTGTACGCCTTCACGTCGAGGATCGCCTGCACTTCGAGGTCGACGGGCGGGTCGTCGTCGTTCGTGGTGGTGCAGGCGAGGAGGAGGAGGAGGGTCACGGGGACTCCATGAAGGTGAGGAGGCGGTCGGCCGCGGTCGTGCAGGTAGTATCGGAGGTGCCGCAGCCCGACGAGCGGGGCGGTGCGCCACTCCTCGTCGAGAGGTCGCGGAACGGCGCACCGGGTCGGCCTTGCGCTCCGGTCGCGAGCGCGGGAGAATCCAGGCTTCCACGCCGGAGCCGACCATGCCGCTCGTGCCGTCCCTCCTCGTCCTCCTCCTCCCCGCCTGCGCGCCCGACGCGGAGCCGCTGGGGTGCGGCCCGGGGACGCACGAGGAGGACGCCCTCTGCGTCCCGGACGAGGCCGACACCGCGACCGACACGGACTCGGGCGGCGACACCGACACGGACACCGACACCGACACCGATACCGACACCGACTCCGGTGGCGACGACGTGGACGCCGACGGGGACGGCTGGACGGTGGGCGCCGGTGACTGCGACGACGACGACGGCGCCGTCCATCCCGACGTGGCGGAGGTGTGCGGGAACGGCATCGACGACGACTGCGACGGCGCGCCGGGCGCATGCGGGTGGGCCGGCGACTACGCGCTCCCCGACAATGGCTACACCCTCGCCGGGCGCCGCACCGGGGACGCGACCGGGTACTCCTCCGCGGTCGGCGGCGACATCGACGGGGACGGCAACGCCGACCTGCTCGTCGGCGCCGTCGCCTACGACGATGGCGGCGAGGGGACGGGCGCGGCCTACCTCGTCCGCGGCCCGGTCACCGGCGACATGAACCTGCGGGACGCCGAGGCGATCCTCCTCGGCTCCACCGACGCGTCACGCGCGGCCCTCGACATGGCGTTCCTCCTCCCCTTCGCCGGCGCCGCGTACGTGGTGAACGCGCCCGGGGGAGACGGCGGCGATCTCGCCGACGCGGAGGCGCGGATCCTCGGAGACCGCCGCGGCGGGTCCGAGGCCCTCTACTTCGGGACCGCCGTGGCCGGCGTGGGCGATCTCGACGGGGACGGCGTCGCCGACATCGCCGTGAGCGGGCCCGGCTACTACTCCGGCAGCGGCTACCCGGGCGCGGTGTACGTCTTCCACGGCCCGCTCTCCGGCACCTACGTGGCGTCCTCGGCCGACGCCACGATCTTCGGCCCCATCGGCAACCGGGGGATCGGATCGCGGGGCGGGCTCGGATCCGCCGGCGACCACGACGGGGACGGCCACGCCGACCTGCTGATCGCGGTCTCGGAGGCGACCCACGGGTCGAACGACTACGCGGGAGCGGTCTGTGTCCTGGGGGGCGACACGATCACGGGCACGCTGCAGGCCGTCGTGGCCGACGGCATCGTCTACGGCGACGCGTACGCCGAGGTGTTCGGCGCCTCGGCCCGCGGCGCGGGGGACGTCGACGGGGACGGCCGGGACGACCTCCTCGTCGGCTCCCCCGGCGCCAGTCGCTACGGCTCCTCCAGCGGCGCGGCCACGCTCCTGTACGGACCGCACGACGGCTCGGACGTGGCGGCGGACGTGGCCGTCGCCACGTTCTACGGCGACGGCGCGAGCTGGTCGGTCGGCTGGGGTGTCGGCGGGGGCGCGGACCTGACGGGGGACGGCATCCTGGACCTCGTCGTCGGCGCCGCCGGGCACGCCGGGGAGGAGACATCCTCGGGCTCCATGTTCGTGCTTCCGGGCGGCGGGTACTGACACCCCGAGCGTGCGGGCGCCCCGCGAGATCGGGTCCCGGCCGGCCCCACCGGGCTACCTTGCGCGCGAATGCGGACGTACCCGATTCCGACGCGGGCGCCTCATGGGTGAGCTCGCCCTGCTCCGCGTGCCGTCGCGGCCCCTCGACGGGCGCGACGCGCTGGAGGCGCGGCTCGTGGCGCTCACCGAGCTGCTCGCGCGGACCGAGCCGCTGTGGCGCCCGAGCCCGTTCCAGTCGCGACGGCTCCCCTGGGAGGCCGACCACCCGGCGCTCTCCGCCTGGCTGCGCGACCTGCCCGTCGAGCGCGTGGAGGCCCTCCACCTCGATCCGGCCGGCCTGCGCGAGGCGCCCGAGCCGTTGCCCGGGCTCGTCGCCGAGGTCGCGCGGCTGACCAACGTCGGCGCCCTCCCCGCGGAGGCGCTCGCCGAGCTCCCCGATCCCGTGCCGCGCGTGACGGGCCGGAAGCACGTCCAGGTCCAGGCGTTCGTGGCGGCGGCCATGAGCGCGCTCCCCGACGAGGCGGAGCTCCTCGTCGACTGGTGTTGCGGCAAGGGGCACCTCGGGCGCGCGCTGTCCGCGTCCCTCGGCCTCGTCTCCCTCGGCCTGGAGCGCGACCCCGAGCTCTGCCGCACCGGCCGCGACCTCGCCGCCGGCACCGACGCGTGCTGCGCCTTCGTCCCGACCGACGTGCTCGACCCCTCCCGGTGGCCCGCGGTGCCGCCGCTGCGCACCGCCGTCGTCGGCCTCCACGCGTGCGGCGCGCTCACCGACGCCGCCATGACCTTCGCGCTCGACGGGCACGCCCTCGCCCTGCTCCTCGCGCCGTGCTGCTTCCACTTCGCCCCGGGGGAGGCCCCCTTCGTGCCGCGCTCCGAGGCCGGCCGCGCCGCCGGCCTCACCTGGGACTCCGCCACCCTCCGCCTCCCCACCCTCGAGGAGGTCGTGGCCCCCGCCGCCGTCCGCCGGCGCCGTCGTCAGGAGGCCGCGTGGCGGCTCGCGCTCGACCGCCTCGTCCGCGAGGCCACCGGCATCGACGCCTACACGCCCGTCGGCCCGGTCCTCCCGGGCTGGCACCGCGGCGACTTCCGCGCCTTCGCCGAGACCATGTCCCGCGCCCACGGCCTCCCCCTCCCCTCGCGGTGGGATCCGGCGCGCGCGGAGGCCGACGGTCACGCACGTGCGCGCGAGGTCGCGGCGCTCGGCCTCGTGCGCAGCCAGCTCCGGCGCCCGATCGAACTCTGGCTGGTGCTCGACCGGGCGCTCCGCCTCGCCGACGCCGGCTGGGACGTCCAGGTCGGCACCTTCTGCGACCGCGGCGACACGCCCCGGAACCTCGTGATCGCGGGGTGGCATCCGATCGTGCGTCGCGGCGGGTGAAGCGGGTGGGCGCGTCCCCGCCCGAAGCGGGCGGGGTCGGGCCCCTCTGGGCTCGCGCTCCGCGCTCGGCTCGCGCGTCCACCGCCTCGCGGCGGCGGGGCGCGGAGCCGCCCGAGCGCTGCTCGGGCGCCCGACGGTCCCCTCGCGCGACCGTGATGGACGGGGGGCCCCCACGCCCCTCGTCCCGCCGGCACGGATAGATCCCTCGCCCCATGAACCTCCCCGCCCACGAGCTCGTCCGCACCGTCGCCGCCCAGCGCGTCGCCACCCATGCGCGGGCCTCCGACCTGTTCTTCTCGCACTTCGAGCACCACGTCGAGCTCGACGGCCCCGACGCGTGGCAGCCGACCACGCGGCCCGACCTCGGCGCGCGGGCCGGGTGGCGGGCCGGCGTGCTGCCGGAGGCCAAGTTCCGCCACTTCCGGCTCGACCGCATGGTGGGGAGCTTCCACCCCACCCACTCCCCGAAGTGGACGGCCCACGAGCTGTGTCACCGCCTCGTCGGCTGGGCGTGGCGGCCCGGCGCTTCCCCGCTCTTCGTCGCGACCGCGGCGCGGCTCGCCGAGCTCGCGCCCGTGGCGCTCTGGTACTTCCACGACGAGATCCGCGCGCGCCGGTGCGAGCGCCACGCCGCGTGTGACCCCCGCTTCGACCACCGCTGCGCCGCCTGCGAGGCGCTCGCCGAGTCCGGGCCCCTCGACCGCCCCGCCACCGCCGAGGACGAGCGCCTCCGCGAGGAGGGCGACCGCTACGTCGACGCCGAGCTCGCCGCCATCGCGCGCACCCTCGCCCTCGGCCGCCCGATCGCCCACCGCTGGGCCACGCTCGAGCTCGGCACGGACGGCCTCGCCTGGGCCGCCGCGCACGGCCGCCGCCTCGCCTCCCCCGCGTTCCACGCCTGGGTGGAGCGCTTCGTGCCGCCCGACACCGGGCGCCACGCCACGCTCGAGGACCTCACGGACCGCGTCGTCGCCGTGATCGCCGCCTACCGGGACGGCGCCCCGCTCGACCCCTGGCGCGCCGACCGGCGCCGCTGGATCGTCCAGGACGTGGGGTGGCGCCTCACGACGATCCACGCCGACTGCGAGGGTGAAGCCGCCGACGCCCTCGACCGCATCCTCGTCCGGCTCGCCGACGACCTCGACGTGGCCGCCGCCGTCACCGCGTACACCGCCCTCGCCGAGGACTTCGACCTCCCCGAGCCCGTCGACGCCTTCGCCGTCGGCTACGACCTCCCGGCGGAGGGCGTCGGGCGCTCCGTGCGCCAGGTCGGCGAGGGCCTCGCCACCGCTTGCCCGGCGACGCTCGCCCGCCTCGGCGATGCCGCCCCCGCCACGATCGCCGGGTTCGTGGCGGCGGACGTGCTCGTACGGGATCCGCTCGGGCGGCGCTTCGCGGCGTACCTCGCGGCGCGCGCCGCTGGCTCGGCCGACGATATATCGAATGTATCAAATGTATCAAATGTATCAGCCGATGTATCAGCCGATGTATCAGCCGAGGCCGCCGAGCTCGCCGCGCTCGAGGCGGCCATCGTGCACGCGCCCCCGATGGACCCGGCGGTCGCGACGCTCCGCGAGGGCCCGGCCCCCGACGGACCAGTGCGGCGGGCGCCCGGGGTTGCCGTCCTCCGGTCCGCCCGGGATTGGCGGACCTGGCTCGGGGGCCGGGCGGGCCGACGCGCGCCGAAGCGGGAGCTCCACCTCGCGGTCGTGCGCGAGCCGGACGGCGAGGTCGCCCTCTGGGAGGTCGACGCCACCGTGGCCGCCGTGGGCGACGCCCCGGTGACCCCCGACGTTCCCGACGCGGTCCGCGTCGCCCTGCTCGCGGCCGGGGTGTGGGCGCCGGAGCGCTGGGGGATGGACGGGGAGTGACGGAAGGCGCCGACGCGCGCCCCCGCGCCTCCGCGCCCCACGATGGCGCGGTCGGGCCTGCGTCTCCGCGCCCGCCGGTGTATCGTGCGGGCGCGTCCGCCCCCTCGACCCCCTCGGAGAGCCCCATGCGCTCGTTCGTACTCCTGCTCCTCGGTTGTGTGGCGCCCGACGGCGGCGCCGGTGACGACACGGCGAGCGACGACACGAGCGGCGTGCTCGACCTCACCCTCGACTTCCCCGCGGCGCCCGACGGCGGCATCGAGATCCGCACGCCCGACTTCGAGATCCCCCCGAACACCGAGGCGCTCCGCTGCTATTTCGGCACGTACACGGGCCCGACCGTGGGCGTGACCTTCATGCAGCCCCTCGACGCCGAGCAGTACTCCCACCACAACCAGCTCAAGGCCGTCTACGACGACGAGTACGCCGACGGCGAGCTCATCGACTGCCAGACCTCCGGGCAGATGTCCGACTACGTGCCGCTCTTCGAGAGCGTCGGCATCGAGCCGGGCCCCGACACCGCGGGCGGCAACTGGCTCGACCTCCCGGACGGCGTGGCGATGAAGCTCCAGGAGGGCCAGCGCTGGGTGCTCGACATGCACTACATCAACACGTCGAACGAGACGCTCCGGGTCAACAACGGCGTCAACCTCGACTACATCGAGGTCGACGAGGTGGACGCGTGGGCGTCGTCCATCCAGTTCGACTCGGGCCCGCTCGACATCCCCGCCGGCGGCGCCTACACGAGGGAGTTCGACTGCCCCTTCGACCGCGACGCCAACGTGCTCAGCGTGCTCGGCCACATGCACTCGCGGGGCACGGCGTACGCCATCGACTACACGGACGCCGGCGGCGCGACCGAGCGCATCTACGAGGTGCCGGAGTGGGACGGCGGCTGGCACCCGTACTACCCGGTGCTCCAGAGCTACGCGCCCGGCGCGTTCCCCGTCCTCGAAGGCGAGACCTTCACGACCGCCTGCAGCTGGTTCAACGAGGAGGACCGCGCCCTCGGGTTCCCCGACGAGATGTGCACCACCGTCGTCGTGCTCTACCCGCTGGAGGAGCCGCTCCTCTGCGGGGACGGCGTCTACCGCGAGCTCGGCGGCCCGCGGTAGCTACCAGTACCCCGCGCCGTGCATCCGCTCGAGCTGCTCCGGCGTGAGCTGGGTCTCGTTGACCGGTGCCACCGGGGACCAGCCTCCGAGCAGATCGTCGCGGCCCGCGAGGAGCCCGGCGGACAACGCGGCGTCCGCTTCGCCCGCTTCCCAACCGTCGCCCCGCATGCGCAGGAGCACGGCCCCACCCGTCTGGGGCACGTACCGGAGCACGTTTGGGGTCGCGATGATCGCCTCGGCGAGCACATCGATCGGGGGGAGATCCTTCGAGGGGGCCTGGGCCACGACGACGGCGGGGCGGAGCGTCTCGCCGCGCAGCGCCGGGACGAGGCTCCGGCCATGGAGGCCCGCCGGAGCGACGGCACCCCCGCGTTCGAGGAGCGTGGCGGCGACATCCACCAGGGACACGTCCGCCTCCACCCGTCCCGGCGCCTGGCCCGGCTCCTTGATCACCAGCGGCACCCGCAGGACCTCCGGGCGGAGGAACCCGCTGTGTCCCATCACCCCACCCTCGCCGAGGGCCTCCCCGTGGTCCCCCACGACGACCACCACGGTGTCGTCGAGGAGGCCGCGCGCGGCGAACACGTCGAGGAGCCGCCCGAGCTCGGCGTCCGCCATCGTCACCGCCGCGTCGTAGAGCCCCTGGAAGGACGCCGCGAGGACGGGGTCCGCGCGCAGCGAGGCCACCAGCGTCGCGTCCGCCTCGGCCTGCGCCTCGCGGCTCTTGCTGCTCTGCGGGCTCATCCACGCCTTCAGGCGGGGATCGCGGTCGGAGTGCCCGTACGGCGAGTGGGCGTCCTTGATGTGGACGACCGCGAAGAACGGCGCTTCGGTCGCCGACAGCTCGGTCGCGACCGCCTCGTTGCAGGCGCTGCCGAGCCCCGTGTAGAAGTGGTCGAACCCCCGCTCCTGCCCCGCCCCGGCCGTAAAACTCGCGTGCATCGCCGAGGCCCGCGCGGCGGCCCCCTCCGGGGAGAGGGTGTCGGTGCACATCTCCCACGGCCTCGTCGTCCCCGGGATCGTCTTCGGCGGCGGCCGCATAGGTGTCGGCCCGGGGGCCAGCTGCGCGTAGGCCGCCGTCTGGTAGCCGTACCAACCGAGGATCTCCGGCAACGTCGGCACCGACGGGCGAATCGTGTCGGCAACCCCGAAGACACCGGCTGGACCGGGCAGGAGCCCGGTGAGCAGCGACGCGTGCGCCGCCAGGGTGAACGTCGCGTTGCTGAAGGCGTTCGGAAAGGTGGTCCCGGCGGCGGCGAGCGCGTCGAGGTTCGGGGTGGTCGCGTGGGGATACCCCAGGTGCCCGACCCGGTCCGCCCGCAGCGAGCACAGGGTCACGACGAGGAGGTTCGGCCGCTCGGGCGCGTCCTCCAGGCCGGTGGTGACGAGGGCCGTGGCCACGGTGGCGGTCCCGGCGGTGCGGGCCAGGGTCCCGCCGTGCACGACGCGCTCCCACTGGCCGGCGAGGGTCTCGCCCAGGTTTCCCCAGTGGACCACCACATAGCGCCCGCCCACCACGAGGAGGCTCAACGCCACCAGCGTGAACGTCGGGAACGGGCGGCGGGGCGCCATGCGACCTCCAGGCCGCCAGTCTAGCCGGTACACGGTTCGTTGTGGAGGGCGTCGGTTCGGCTCACTCCGCGTGGGAGATGCGCCGGTCGGCCGCGAACGGCCCCTCGAGGACGACGGGGTCCTGGGTCCACGGCAGCCGCACCGTGACCCGATCCACCGTGTCGACCGCCCCGAGCCCGAAATGTACGCGCGCAGGTCCGAACGAGCCCATGCCGTGCTCGGTGCTCGCGAGCGCCGCGCGCCGCGTTCCGCCGGCCTCTATCACCACCTCCGTGCCGGGCGGCGCCTCGACCTCGAGCCAGTGGTCCGCCGTGCAACCCGTGGAGACGAACAGGCGCGGGCTCCCGTAGGCCTGCCCGAGGAGCGCGTCGGGTACGCCGTCTCCGTTCTGGTCGGCGACCACCGTGCCGCGCCCCGCGCCGGCGCCGACGAAGGGCGACCGCTCCGTGAACGAACCGTCCGGCTCCTGGCGGTGCACCACCGCGGTCTGGAGGATCGGCTCGGCGACGTAGAAGTCGCCCAGGTTGGCGAGCAGGTCGGTCTGGCCGTCGTTGTCGAGGTCGACCACGGCGTTGCCCCACACCATCCCGGCGAGCTCGACGGGCGGGAGGCCGCGGGAGAGCCCGACGTCGACGAAGCCGGCGTCGGTTTGCTCGAGGAGGAGGTTCACGAGGGCGTCGGCGATGAAGACGTCGAGCCGGCCGTCCTCGTTCGCGTCTCCCAGGGCGAGGCCCATGCAGTGGGCGACCACGTCGAGCCCGAGCGCGTCCTCGGCCGGGGCGTAGATCCCCGCCCCGTCGTTGATCAGGAGCCCGTTGGGGGTGACCTCGCTCCCGCGGTCGTTGCAGGTGAGCAGGTCGGGATCGCCGTCCGCGTCGACGTCCCACGCCGTGGCGTCGAAACCGTGGCCCCAGAAGTCGTCGGGCGCCTCGATCGCCTCGTCGACGAACGTGCCGTCGCCTGTGTTCCGCAGGAGCACGTAGGCGAGGTCCGTCGTGTTGCCATTGTGGACGACCACCAGGTCGAGATCCCCGTCCCCGTCTACGTCGACGGGCACGACATCGTGCGCGCCGGCGTCCCGGGGGCTCGGGGAGTAGCGCACCTCGCGCTCGTCCGGCTCGCCGAAGGCGAACCAGATCGTGACGTTCCAGCCGCTCGCCACGAGGTCGAGCGTGCCGTCCCCGTCGAAGTCACCGGCCGCGAGCGCCTCCATCGGCCCCGGGGTGGCGAGCGTGCGCTGATCGCTCGTCGCGACGTCGGTGACGTACACGCCGTCGGGCGCGGCCGTGGAGACCACCTCCAGCGACCCCGGCCCCTCGATCCACCCCACCACGCCGGGCTCGGCCCCCTCGGACTGCTGGTTCTCGGGGATCGGGTTCGCCCACGAGGGCAGCGCGACCTCGGACCACGCCGGCTCGTCGGCCGGCGCGTCGCACACGATCCGCTCCCCGAGCTCCCATCCCGGAGCGAGGGGCGCCTCGGAAACGACGTGCGTCGACGGAGCCCCGACACAGCCTGCCAGGAGGAGCCAGACCCAGCTCACGGGCCCGAGTTGACCTGTTCCACCAGGACGATCCGATCGATCGGAGGGTCGGTTCGATCGGTCCAGGTGGCCTTCGCCCCGAGGGTCAGGTCCGCCACGAGATCCTTCCCGGCGAGGGTCAGCGGCGCCTCGAGCGCACCCCACGCGTGGGACGCCTCGACGGCCTCGTCGTCCGGGAGCGCCACGACCGAGACGTAGACGGGATCGGGGCTGTGCGGCGGGGCCTCCGCCTCGTAGCGGCCGTTCACGACCTCTCCCAGGCAGATGACCTTCAGCTTGTCCCCGTCGGGCGCGTGGAAGCGCACCTGCCCGGACGTGAGGCCGGGCACCGATCCGCGGAGCCAGATCGTCGCTTCGCCGCGCTCGGCCTCGGACGGACGGCGCCCGAGCAGCGGGATGCGGGCGTTGTGCCCGGCAGGGGGCTCGGCGGGGATCGCCTGCGTCGGCGGGGTGTCGGGCTGGAACGTTCCCTGAACCCCCTGCGTTCCTTGGGCCTGCTCGGCCGGCTGGACTGGCTGCGAAGCGGCGCCGGGGGCCACGGTGGGGTCGGAGCAGGCGAGCAGGAACGACAGGAGGGTCATCACGGGGCACCAGGGGCTGAGAGGGAACGCGCTACGACTCCGCGGCGCGACGCGCGCGGATGGCGACTTCCACGCCGCTCCAGAGGTCTCGGCGGGCACGGAGCGCCACGATCGCCGTACCGGCCGACTCGTTCCACCGGGCGGCGTCGTTCCCGCACAGGTTCTCCAGCATGTCCATCGCCGCCTGGGCGTGCTCGCCGCCGTCCACCTCGATGTGGCGCTCGAGGTAGTACGTGAACGTGGAGAGGCGCCCGGGAAACCGCGCGTCGAGCTCGTGCACGAGCGTGAGGAACATGACGGGGATGAGCTCCTCGCGGCCGAGGGTGAACGCGGCGGCGATGGCATGGGGGCGGTCGGAGGCGACCACCTCGAGCGTCTGGGTGACGAAGGCCCGCGCGGCGCTCGGCGCGCCCGCTTCACGCAGGGCCACGCTCACGGGTACGCCCTGGCGGACGCGGTCGACGAACCGGTGGATCGGCCCGGTGTCGGCGCCCACCTCACGCATGCCCTCGACGTAGAGCTCGAAGTGGGAGAGCACGCGCCCATCGCGGTCGATGTCGCTCTCCTCGCCGACGACGATCTCGTTGATGAGCCGCCGCGTCGCGGCGTCCCCCACCGGCGTCCAACAGGGCCCCATCGACGTGAGGAGCCGCTGCAGCGCCTTCAGGAGGCACATGAAGTCCCACACGGCGAAGACGTGGTGCTCCATGAAGGTCCGCACGTCCTCGATCGTGCGGATGGTCGCGTAGAGCGGGTGCGCGGCAACCGCGGCCGAGTGCGGCGCAACGGCGTCGTGGAGGCGCGCGACACGGTCGGGGGTGTTGATCACGGAGGGACCGATCCCGACCAGGCGCGCACGAACGACCGCTCGCGTGGCCTCGGGCACGCCCTTGGCGCGCATCGACCGGTCGAGGAGGGAGGCCGCGCGCTCGACGTGTCGCGGCTCGATCGGCAGGCTCCCGACAGCATCGTCGAGCATCGGCGCCGCGAGCGCCGCCGCGTCGATCGGCCGCTCCACGACCGCCACGAGCAACGCGAGGACGGCCACCCGAACCCCGGGAACCCCGGCGGCGAGCGGACCGAGCACGGGATCGACGAGCAGGTTCGCGCAGAAGGTGTCGGCCACCGCCGCGAGGACGGACACCTGCACCGCGCCGGTCGACGCAGCGTCCAGGTCGTCGAGGACCGCGAGCTGGAGCGGCGCGGGCCCGGCGAGGCTCAAGGTGCGGCGTGGCTCCGAGTCGACCGGGAACGCGTGGACCTCGGCCCCCCCCTCGGTGGCGCGCGGATCGGGGATGAAGCTCGCGACGACCTCCCGAAGCTCGTCGCGTACACGATCGAGGGTTCGGCGGCGACGCTCGGCGGACGAACGTGGGCTGGGTCGGGTGGTCACCCGCGTCGGATATCCCGAATTCGTCATCGGCGTCCGTCCGCGTGGGCGGCCCAGACCGCGTCGAGGTCGATGCGCAGGACGCCGGCCATCGAGTTGATCCACATGGTCCCGCCGCGGAGGTCGAGCGAGTTGGGACGGCCACCGACGTTGATCGTCCAGGGGCCGCGCTCCCCCGTCGTGAGATCGATCGGGTAGAGCGTGCCCGAGAAGTAGCCGAGGACGTAGAGGACGTTGCGGTCGGCGTCCACCCCGAGCCCGCGGGCGAAGCGCTCCCCGCCGAGCTCGCGGACCACCTCGAACGTGGAGAGCCGGACCTCGCTGATCGTGTCGTGGAGGCTCGCCTGGTAGTACAGGCGGTCGCCCGGCGTGTCGACGGCGATCGCGGTGCCCGCCGCGTCATCGAGGGGGATGTGGTTCAGGATCTCGAGGGTGACCGGATCGACGGCGAACAGGTTCTCGCCGTAGCCGGCCGCGAAGTAGACCGGCCCGCCCGGAACGCCCTGCACGAGCGTCTGCGCCGCGACGCCGTACCCGGTGAGCCCCTCCCGCCAGAGGTTGCGCGAGCCGATCCACTGCCCGGTCGTGGCGTCCATCGCGACGATGGCGGGCTCGACGTCGTTCACGATCAGGATGCGGTTCGAAACCTGGTCCAGCACGATCCCCATCGGCTCCCAGATCTCCATGTCGGACTGGAACGGCGGGACCATGGCCTTGCGGATGGTGAGATCGTCCCGATCCAGCATGAACACCTTGTTGTCCTGCCAGGGCGCGAACAGGAGCACGTCCGTGTTCGCCGTGCAGTCGAACTCCCGGATCGGCCCGGTGACGAACCACTGGCTCTCCCTGGTCGTCAGGTCGTAGCGGATGAGCGTCGGGTAGCGGATCGCGGACGGGCAGAACGTGCAGCCGAACGAGGCGAAGATCACGTTGCGTTCGGCGTCGACGCAGACGTCCCGCGGGTGGTTCCGCTGCGTCATCCCCGAGACGACCTGCTCGATGCCGAACACCCGCTCGACGCCGGGCTGCGCCTCGATGTCGGCCGTCGAGTGGATGCCGCCCACGCCGCCGAACATGTAGAGGTGGGCGAACACCGCCGCGTAGAGCCCGAGCGGGACGAAGAACGAGACGACCAGCCGACCCGCGCCCGCCCGCAGGACGACGGCCTGGTACAGCACCGCCCAGAGCGCGGTCGCGGCCGCGGTGAACGGGGCCATGCCCCAAAGGACGAGGCTGAGGTTCACGTGGATGCGCGGGCCGACGAACTTGATCCAGCGCCACTCCTCGCCCGAGTCGAGGACGATGTTCGAGTAGTGCGCCGCGACCAGCACCCAGGTCACGAAGAAGCCGGTCCAGAAGATCATGCGCCCGACGAGCGCCAGCGGCAGGGGCGCGCCGCGCCGCTTGCGGAAGCGGCTCAGCGCCGCGTCGTCGAAATAGCGGGTGCAGTAGAGCTCCCACACGAGCACCGGCAGGAACAGCTCGCACATCAGCACCGGCGAGCGCACCACGTCGAGGACATGCAGCGCATGCAGGCCGTGGATGTACAGAACCGGGAGGGCCACGCTGGCGAAAGGGGCGATCCACCGCGAGACGACGGTGATCGGCCGGGTCCACGGGCGCGTGGGTTGCGGTCGATCCGGCAGGGGTTGGTCGGGTTGCGGCTGCACGTTTTCCGCGCGTGTACTAACCTTGCCGGATGGCTGCCGACGTCATCCTCATCAACCCTTCGTACGTGTACCCCCCCTTCAACCAGGAGGCCCGGGACGCCCTCCGGAACGACCCCCTCGTGACGGACCTCCCCAGCCAGCCGTTCCTGTACCCGCCGGCTGGGCTCCTGAGCATCGGCGGGGCGCTCAAGCGCGCCGGCTTCAGCGTGGAGGGCATCGACTCCAACGCGACGCCCATGACGATGGACGAGCTCGCGAAGCGCTGCGAGGGCGCCAAGGTCGTCGGCATCCAGCTGCTCGTCGCCAACGCGCGCAGCGTCTACCAGCTCGTGAAACACATGAAGGGCCGCGGGTACGAGATCGTGCTCGGGGGCCCCTACCCGTCGGTCGAGCCCTCCGTGGTCGCCAAGATGGGGCTCCGGTACGGCCTCTCCGGCGAGGGCGAGATCGCCTTCACGCAGCTCTGCGACGCGCTGGTGAACGGCCGAGGGAAGCCCGAGGACGTGCCCGGGATCATCATCGCCGAGGACCACGAGCGGGTGTGGACCAAGCACCCCGCGCTCCTCGAGGACCTCGGGAACTGGCCGATGGATCGCGAATTTCTTCGTAGTCCACTGTACCGCCAGCCCTTCAAGGGCCCGATCGAGGTGGCGCTCACGAGCCGCGGCTGTCCCTTCTCGTGCCCCTTCTGCTACTGCTCCAGCGCGTCGCCGAACTCGATGTTCAACAAGAGCCGGTACGTCCCGGTGGACGCCGTGATTCGCGACCTCGTGGACGTCGATCGCAAGTACCGCCCCCGGTACGTCGAGTTCCTCGACGAGACCTTCACCGTGAACCGGAAGCACGTGAAGGAGATCTGCCAGGGGCTCATCGAGGCCAAGGTGGGCTTCGAGTGGGGCGCGAAGACGCGCGCCGACCTCCTCGATCCCGACCTGCTCGACCTGATGGCGCGCGCCGGCCTCACCAAGATCGGCTTCGGGCTCGAGAGCGGGAATTTCGATCACCGTCGCGACATGACGAAGGACTTCGGCTTCTCGCACATCAAGTCGCTCTTCGACACCGCGAACCGCCTCAAGGTCGATCCCGCCTGCACGATCCTCTTCGGCCACCCGAACGAGACCCCCGCGCAGATGCAGGAGAGCGTCGACATGGTCAAGGACATCGACGCCGCCTACGTCGAGTTCCACATCATGGTGCTCATCCCCGGCACGAAGCTCTTCAAGCAGGCGGTCGCCGAGGGCAAGGTCACGCCGGACGTGTTCGACCGCTTCATGCGCGGCGAGGTCGGCTACCCCGAGTACGCGCCGGGCAACCTCACGCCCGAGGACATGCGTCGGATCCACAAGAACGCGCTACGCCAGTTCTACCTGCGCCCCTCCTACGTGATGCGTCAGGCCCGCCGCGCGCGCCGCCCCGAGGATCTGCTCGTCTACGCCAAGGCCGCGGTCGACATCTTCAAGTCGTCCGACGTGCGCCTCCCCTCGTGGCGCCTCGGCCGCGCGGCGGCGGCATAGCCCCTCGCCGGAGGGGCAGGCCCTCCGGCCGACGGCTGTACACGTTCAGGTCGAGCGAACGGCTCGGGCGCGACGTTCGCGAACGGCCACCCTCACGGCCCGCCGCTCGAGCGGTAGGCCCCGCGGACGCACGACAACGGGTCCTCCAACGGGGTCACGACGACGATGGTGCTGCACATCTCGTCGGGAAAGACGAAGGCCTCGTCCGTGGCGTTGAAGAACGAGCAATGGGTGGTCAGCGACTCGCCCGCCTTCACGGGGAACTCGCCGGGCTGGAAGCTGATGATGAGCGGGTTCGCCGGGTAGTCCTCGTCCTGCCAGTCCGGGATGTCGTAGACCCGGGTGCTGCCGCCCTGCTCGTCGTTGTAGTCCATCGCGTACGAGGTGCCGTTGTAGTGCATGTGCCCGAGCAGGCTCAGGATGTCCATGTCCCACTGGAACGCACACGTGAAGGAGTCCGCCTGGGCCTCCCCCGCCGGGGTGGTGACCCCGCCGTTGTCGAACTGGAGCGACGACGCCCAGCGCTCGACCTGGTCCTCCGCGATCCAGTCCAGGTTGACGCCGCCGTTCACGATGAGGGTCTTGTCGGTCGGGTTGATGATGTGCATGTCGAGCACCCACCGCTGGCCCTCGCGGAGCTTCATCGCGGTGCCCTCCTCGAGGTTGAGCCAGTTCCCGTCGTACTCCTCCGGGACGATGGTCTGGACGGCCTCGAACAGCGGAATGTACACCGACATCAGGCCGGAGTCCTCGCAGTCCATGAGGTCCCCGTCGGCCGCGGGATCCCCGATCGGCACCGCCTTGAGCTGGCTGTGGTGGGAGTACGTCGTCTCGAGCGTCTGGACCCAATTCACGCCCACCGTCGGCCCGGTGTAGGTCCCGAAGAAGCACCTCAGCGAATCGGAGTACGGCGGGATCTCGAAGTCGGGCGTGCGGATCTCGATGCCGCCGTCGGGCGCGGGCGGGTACTCCTCGGTGATGTCGAGGTAGGGGCTGTCCTCCTCGACCGCCGGAACTTCCCCGGGAACCGAGGTTTCGACACACGCCGCGAGACTTGCGAAGAGAATGAGCATGGCGGACAGGGTTAGCTCGAATCTTCGCTGGGGTGCAACCGGAACAGCGGCCCGCGTCGCGGCCGGGCCCGACGGGGCTTCGCGGCGCGCGGGATGGCGGAGTCGCGCGCTGGCGGGGGCGAGCGGGTCGGACTACACGCGCACGTGCACTCCAGGCCGCGTTCGAACTTGCAGACGGGGCTCCTCGTCGCGGTGCTCCTCGCCGGCGCGGGGACCGCGGTTGCGCGCGATCTCGACATGCGGGCGGATCGGGACGCCCGGGGGGCCGACCTCCTCTCCGAGAGCGGAGGCGCCCGGCACCACCCCGAGGCGGTCGCCGCGCTGCGGATGGCCCAGGGGGCGCGCGACCCCTCCACCATCGGCGGAGTGGCCGGGCTCCTCCTCTACGCGCACCGGCCCCGACAGGTGTCCGTCGCGACCGCTGGGCAGGCGCTCCTCCTCCGCCTGCCCAGCGCCGATGTCCAGCTCCCTCCGAACGCGGTCCTCGTCGCCCACGTGCGCGCCGGGGCGCCCCTTCCGGGGGCCGTCTGGACCGCTCCCGGCCTGGCCGGCCTCGTCGCGCTCGAAGCCGGGCGCGCGGGTCGCGTCGATCTCGTCACCATGCTGGTTTCCACGTACGCCTCGGGGCCCTCGGTGCCCGATCGCCTCGCCGCGAAATGGGCGCTCGAGCGACTCGGATTCGATCAGGAGGGCCGCCCCGTGGCAGAGTCTCGGGCAACGCAGGGCGCGCAATGAAGGTTCTCCTCCTCAATCCCTCGATCCGGACCGAGCAGTTCGGTCGGTTCGCCTCTCTCCTCGAGGCGATGCCGTGCGTCGGGATCACCTACGTCGCCACGTTCCTGGCCAAGGCCGGGCACGACGTCCGCGTGTGGGACGACTTCGCGATGCAGGCCGGCCCCGACGCGATCCTCGCGGAGATCGACAAGTTCCGGCCCGACGTCTTCGGCGCGTCCGTGCTCACGCCCGTCGCCACCGACGTGAAGAACCTCATGCAGCGGGCGCGCGCGGCCCACCCGGGCATGCGCACCTTCGCCGGGAACATCCACGCGGACGTGTTTCCCGACGAGTTCCTCGACGACCACACGGCCGACGCCGTGGTCCACGGAGAGGGCGAGTGCGCCGCGGTCGATCTATTGGAGGCCTGGGGGCGCGGCGAGGACGGCTCGAAGGTCGCCGGGGTGAGCGTGCGCGGGCACCGCGGCACCCGCCGTCCGCTCGACGCCAACCTCGACAGCTACCCCTTCCCCGACTGGGGCCTCACCCCGTACAAGCGCTACTCGCTGCTCCCGCTCGGCACGATCGCGCGGCCCATCGTCGCGATCGCGGCCAGCCGCGGTTGCCCGTACAGCTGCACGTACTGCTCCCTCGAGTCGAAGGGGAAGGGCTACCGCCGCCGCTCCGTCGGCAACGTGGTCGACGAGGTCGAGCACGACGTCCGCACGTTCGGGGTCCGCCAGGTCGGGTTCATGGACCCCATCTTCCCCCTCGGCGCCAAGCACGCCATCGAGTTCAGCAAGGAGATGGTCCGCCGCAACCTTCAGGAGAAGGTGGTGTGGCTCTCCGAGCTGCGCACCGACTCGGTGAACCGCGAGGCCCTCGTCTGGATGCACAAGTCCGGGTGCCGGCGGCTCGTGTTCGGCATCGAGAGCGGTGACGACGTGCTGCTCAAGAACGTGAAGAAGCGGAACGACATCGAGACCAGCCGGCAGACCGTCCAGTGGTGCCGGGAGATCGGCATCACGACCGTGGGCCTGTTCATGATCGGCATGCCGGGAGAGACCCCCGAGCAGACCAAGCGGACCATCGACTACGCCTGCGAGCTCAAGCTCGACTTCGCCAAGTTCGCGATCACCGTTCCCTTCCCGGGGAGCGACCTCTACGTGCAGATGGTTCGCGACGGCAAGCTGTCGCGGCGGGACTGGGAGAACTACACCACGTTCAACCCCGACCTGAACCGGATCGTCGTCGCGAGCGACGTGCAGACGCCCGAGCAGCTCCTCGAGTCGTTGCGCGAGGCGACCATGCGCTTCTACCTGCGCCCGCGCATGATCGCGCGTCAGCTCTTCAAGGTCCGCTCCGTCGACGCGATGCAGATGGCGCGCGGGCTCTGGAGCGTGATGCCCGATGTCGGGCGTCGGATGCGGGCGGTCAGCTAG
>JAKFCH010000335.1:0-16032 GCA_036676765.1 Deltaproteobacteria bacterium | reverse complement strand
GGCGGCCCGCGCGGCCTCTTCGAGCGCGGCGCGGGCGGCGTCGTCGGCGGGCTCCGCGTCCGAGAGCCGGGCCCGGAGCTCGTCGAGCGCCTTCTGTTCGAGCGCCGTGCGCTCCCACGCCCGCTTCGAGAGCTCCCCGTAGATGGTCGTGCCGGTCATCTGCTCGAGCAGCGAGGCGCGATCGGCCGCCTTCGCGCGGAGGAACGCCGCGAAGTCCCCCTGGGCGAGCAGCACCGCCCGGCGGAACTGGTCGAAGTCGAGCCCGAGCTCGCGCTCGATCGCCGCGAGGGTCTCGGTGAGGGTCCCGCCCGCGCGCGCGCCGCCGATCTCCTCCAGCACGAGCTCCACCGCCTGGAGCTTCCCGTCCGCGCGCCCGCGCGCCCGCCGCGCGGTCCATCGCGACCGCCAGCGTCGGCCCTCGCGCCCCGCGAAGTCGACCTCCGCCCAGCCCTCGCCGGCGCCGTCCCGCAGCAGGTTCCGCGGATCGTTCGCCGGGACGCCGCGCATCGCGCCCTCGCCGCGGCCGACCTCGACGCCGCCTTGCCCGCCGAGCCGCGGCGTCTTGTTGTAGAGGGCCACGCACAACGCGTCGAGCAGCGTGCTCTTGCCGGCGCCGGTGGGCCCGGCGATGGCGAACAGGCCCGACTCGCCGAGCGGGCCGTGCTCGAGGTCGAGCTCGAACGTGCCGTCGAGGCTCGTGAGGTTCCTTCCGCGGATGGCGAGGATCCTCACGGGCGCTCCTGGGCTGCGGCGTCGAGGAGCTCGGCGAAGCACGCGAGGTAGACGGGATCGGGGTCCGCGGTGAACTCCTGCTTCCACCGGGCGATGAACACCTCCTCCGGGCTCGAGTCTGAGAGCGCGACGATGGGCGTGTCACCGAGGGTGGCGCCGGTCCCCGTGCGCTCGCGGGTGAGCTTCACGAGGCGAGGGGAGCGGCCCTCCAGCGCGGCCTCCACGCGCCGTTGGAGGCCCGGCTCGGGGGAGTCGAGCCGCACGCAGGCCTCGAGGAACGGGCGACGCCACTCGGGCGCGTCGGGATCGCGCGGGGGGAGCGCCGAGAGCGCGGCCTCAAGCGCGTCGATGGGGAGCGCGCCGGTCTCCGGCACCCGGAGCATGGCGGTGGAGCGGGGCACGCGGACGGGGCGCACCTCCACGAGCCGCTCGCCGTCGAACCTCACGACATCGACCTGGTGCGGGTAGTTGCGCTCGGGCATCGACAGCGGGATGGGCGCGCCGCAGTAGCGGACGTTCTCGCGCCCGCCGACGTTCTGCGCGAGGTGGAGGTGCCCGAGCGCCACGTAGGCGATGTCGTCGGGGAAGACGGTGACGGGGAGCGCGTGCTGGTTTCCGCCGAGGATCTTGCGCTCGGAGAGCTCGGAGAGCGCGCCGTCGCGCATGTAGCAGTGCCCGGTGGCGAGGAGCGCCTGGCCGGGGGCACGGCGGGCCCGCGCCGCGTCGAGCGCCGCCCCGTAGATCGAGGTGACGCCGGAGACGAGCGGATCCTCGGCGTCGGGCACGACGGGGAGGTCCGCGGGGCGCAGGAACGGCACGGCCACGACCCAGGCGGCGACCTCTCCGAGGGCATCCCGGAGCGGGACGAGGAGCCGCTCGACGTCGAGCGCGCGCGCGGCGTCCCGCGGCAGCCCGCCCACCATGTGGAGGCCGAGGGCGCGGAGGACGGCCGCGGGGGCGTCGAGGCGCTGGGCCGAGTCGTGGTTTCCGCCGACGAGCACGACGTCGATGGTGGGGAGCCGCCGCCGGAGCGTGACGAGGAACCGGTAGAGCTGCTCCTGGGCCTGCGCGGGCGGGTTCGATCCGTCGAAGAGATCGCCGGCGACCACGAGCGCGTCGGCCGCCTCGCTCTCCGCGACGCCCACGAGCCAGTCGAGGAAGGCCTCGTGCTCCTGGGTGCGCGGGTGGTCGTGCAGCGTGTGCCCGAGGTGCCAGTCGGAGGTGTGCAGGACGGTGAGCATGGTGCGGGAGTTTCCTCCGCGCGAAGCGGGAAGGCAACGGGGGTGGCGGACGCCGGGCCTCCATGGCACAACGGACGGGGGAGGTGACGGTGATCGTGATCGGATTGTCCCTGGCCCTGGGTTGCGCGGGGCCGGGCGTCGAGACCGGCGATCCCGCCGCGCCCGCACCCTCGCTGGCGGCCGACCTCCAGCCCATCTTTGACCGGAATTGCACAGGCACCTGCCACTCCGGCGAGGCCCCCGCCTCGGGGCTCGTCCTCTCGCCCGGCGCGGCGTACGCGAACCTCGTCGGCGTCGCGAGCGTCCAGGTGCCGAGCCTGGTCCGCGTGGCGCCCGGTGACCCCGATGCGAGCTACCTGGTTGCGAAGCTGGAGGACACGCACGTGGCCGTCGGCGGGAGCGGCACGCGGATGCCCCCCTACCTGCGCCTCGCGGACAACGAGCTCCTGCTCTTCCGCGACTGGATCCTGGCGGGCGCCGCCGAGTAGCCACGGGCGCCTTGCCGCGCGGGGCGGATGCCGCCATCGGCGGGTGGCCGGCTTGCGAATGGTATAGGCTTCCCGCCGATGTTCGCCCTCCGATACCGACTCGTGGTCCTGGTGCTCCTCGCGGTGCTCCCGGCGACCGTCGTGTTGGTGCAGACGGTGCGGAGCGAACGGGCGCTGCTGGAGGCCTCCGCCCGCAACACCGCGCTGCTGACGGTCCGGCAGACCGCGCAGGTCCACAACGTCATGCTCGGCGAGGCCCAGGGCGTCCTGGCGGGCCTCGGGGAGCTCCCCGCGGTGATGCATCACGAGGGGGAGGGCTGCAGCATCGTGGCCGCGCGCCTCCGGGCCCACAACCCGGCCTACGCCAACGTCGGCGCGGTCACGCCGGACGGCATGACCTTCTGCAGCGCGATGCCGCTGGCGGGCCCCATCGATCTGTCCGACCGCAGCTACATCAGCGAGGCCATGCGCACCGGCACCTTCGCGCTCGGCGAGTACCAGGTCGGGCGCATCTCGGGGCGGCCGTCGGTGAACATCGGCTACCCCGTCCACGACGAGGCGGGCGCGCTCCAGGCGGTGGTGTTCCTGGCGCTCGATCTGGAGTCGCTCGGGCGGTCGTTGACCCGGACGCTGCTCCCGCCGGGATCGGTGTTCACCGTGCTCGACAAGAAGGGGGCGATCCTCGCTCGCGAGCCCGATCACGCCGGTGCCGCCGGCACCTCCCTCACCGACGAGCCGTTCTACGCCGATCTGCTCGCGGGCAGCGGCCCCAGCGGATTCGTGGTGGACGCGCCCGATCGGCTCTACGCGATCATCCCCCTCGCCGACGGGCCCACCCAGGCCTACGGCGCGATCGAGCTCCCGAAGGGCGCCGCGATGGCGCGGTCCGAGCAGAGCTTCTGGTGGGGGCTCGGCTCGGTGGCGATGCTCGGGCTCCTCACCGTCGGTTTTGCCTGGTACGCGGGGGACCGCGTCCTCGTCCAGCGCCTCCGCGCCCTCTCCTCCCTCGCGGCCCGCCTCGCCCGAGGCGAGCTCGCGGCGCGCTACTCGCTCCGGCACGGCCGGGACGAGGTCGGGCAGCTGTCCCGCTCGCTCGACGCGATGGCCGAGGCGCTCGACCGCCAGACCCGCCAGACCCGCCAGATCCTCTCCTCCGCGGGAGAGGGCATCATCAGCATCGACCTCGCGGGGCGCATCGTCTCCGCGAACCCGGCGGCGGCGGTGATGCTGGGGGCGTCGATCTCCGGGTTGGAGGGGCGGCGCCTGCACGACGTGGTCCACGAGCCCCATCCCTCCGGCACGTGCCCCCTCGAGCGGACGGCGCGCGACGTCACGACGCAGGGGCTCGTCGAGGAGGTGTTCCGCTCCGCCGACGGGCAGCCGTTCCCGGTCCAGGTGGTGGCCAGCCCCCTGCGCGCCGACAGCGGCGTCACCGGCACCGTCATCGTCTTCGCCGATCAACGTCAGCGCATCCTCCTCGAGGAGCAGCTCCGCCAGGCGCAGAAGATGGAGGTGGTCGGGCGCCTCGCGGGCGGCGTCGCGCACGACTTCAACAACCTGCTCACCGCCATCCTCGGCTACGGCGAGCTCCTCCGCGACCGCCTCGGCCCCGCCAAATCCCCCAAGGAGCTGGACGAGGTCATCAAGTCCGCCCACCGCGCGACGGCGCTCACCCGGCAGCTCCTCGCGTTCAGCCGGCAGGAGAGCTTCGCGCCGCGGGTCCTCGACCCGAACACGCTCGTGCGCGGGATGGAGAAGCTCCTCCGCCGCGTCATCGGCGAGGACGTGGGCCTCGAGTTCATCCTCGACCCGCTCGCGTGCAACGTGAAGGCCGACGCCGGCCAGCTCGAGCAGGTGATCCTGAACCTCGCGGTCAACGCGCGGGACGCCATGGCCCGCAACGGCCGGCTCGGCATCCACACGCGCGCGATCGGCCTCGATCGCCTGGAGATCCGCGTACAGGACTCGGGCGCGGGCATGGCGCCCGACGTGAAGGCGCGCATCTTCGAGCCCTTCTTCACCACCAAGGCCACCGGCACGGGCCTCGGGCTCTCGATCGTGCGCGACGTGATGAACCGCGTCGGCGGCACCGTCCGCGTGGACAGCACGCTCGGCGTCGGCACCACCTTCACCCTCGAGATCCCCGGCACCCGCGAGCCGCTCGAGACGGTGCTCGAGTACGAGGTGGGCGTCGCCACCGGGAATGAGACCGTCCTCATCGTCGAGGACGACGCGGCCGTGCGCTCCTTCGTGCGTCGCGCGCTGACCGCCGAGGGGTACGACGTCATCGAGGCGGTCGACGGCGAGGACGCCGAGGCCTGCTCCGACGCGCACCACGGCCCCATCCACCTCCTCCTCACCGACATGGTGATGCCGGGCCTCGACGGCACCACCCTCGCCGTGCGCCTCCGCGAGGGCCGCCCCGAGACCACCGTGCTCTACATGACCGGCTACGCCGTGCCCGAGGCCATCGAGGGCACCGGTCGGCGCGACGTGCTCCGCAAGCCCTTCGGCGCGCGCGCGCTGGTGGCCCGGGTGCGGAAGGCGCTCGACGGCGCGCTCGACGTCCCGTCGGACGTGACGACGCGGCCGGAGGGGTTGTTTTCTCGGGATGGGACGTAGCGGCGCGGCGGCGCATTCCAAGCCCTTACAGCACCGAATCGCGGCCGGCGGTCTCCTCGTCGGAGTGGTAGGGTGTAGGCATGTTCCTCATCGTCACCACCGCGTTCGCCCAGGAGCTCCCCTGGGAATGCCCGCCCATCTCCATGCCGGCGGATGCGACGGTGTACCGCGACACGGACGCGGGGCTCGAGGACACGTTCCACAGCCTCCACGCAGTGGCCGAGGCGTACGTGGACGAGGGCTGCGCCTGGGTCGAGACGACGACCGTGGACACGACCACGACCACCACCGAGCGGGTGTGCGTGACCGACGCGGGCACGGTCACGACGTTGGAATGGGTGGGAGAAGAACGATACGGCGCCGAGTACAACGGCTGGTCCGGCTTGCAGATCGAGGTCGTGTCGCCGGTCGGGGAGCCGTGGACCCGCCTCCTCGTGCGTGTGTCCGACTCCACCAGCACGTCCAGCTCGTGGTCGGGCGGCGGCGGCGACTCGTGGCGCGCGGAGTGGGACGGCGCGTTCGCCGGGCTCCCGGACGACGGGTGGTTCGAGTTGGCGAGCGGGATCAGCTACGGCAGCCCGTGGACCGTCCGTTCGCGGAGCGTGCAGACCTCGGGCTGCAGCTGGGATTGGGGGCAGCAGGGCGACGGGGAGGACTACTCCGAGTGGGTCTCCGCGCTCGGCCGGTACGTGAGCGTGTACGCCCTGTACCGGGGGGTCTGTCCGGACGCCGTGTACCTCGGGCACGTGGACCGCGTCCTGGTGGGCGCCGTGGACTACGAGGCCTGGGCCCGCGACCCCGACGATGCCGACGCGGACGGTATCGTGGCGGTCTGTGACTGTGACGACGCCGATCCCGGGCTCTCGCCGATCACCCCGGAGATCGTGAACGACGGCATCGACCAGGACTGTGACGGGGCCGACGCGGTCGACTTCGACCTCGACGAGGACGGGTACGAAGGCTCGGGCTTCGGCGGTGACGACTGCGACGACGCCGACGCGACCGTGCACCCCGCCGCGGACGACCTCCCCGGGGACGGCCTCGACGCCGACTGTGACGGAGCCGACGACGTGGACGCCGACGACGACGGCTACACCGTCGACGGCGACGACCGCGCCCCCGACTGCGACGACACCGACGCGTCCGTGTCACCCACCGACCCCGAGATCCCGTACGACGGCATCGACCAGGACTGCGACGGCGCGGACCTCACCGACCGGGACGGCGACGGCGTGGACGGCGAGGGCGCGGGCGGCGCCGACTGTGACGACCGCGATCCCACCGTCGCGCCGGGGCTCCCCGAGGTGGAGTGCGACGGCATCGACCAGGACTGTGACGGCGCCGACGCCTGCCCGCCGCCCGCCACGGAGGCGTCGGTGGGCGCCGAGGAGGAGGCGCTCGGCTGCTTCGGCGGCGCCGCGTGGCTCGCGCTGCTGCCCGGCGGGCTGCTGGTACGGCGGCGGCGCCGCGGCCCTACACCGTGACCGACTCCCGGGCCTGGATCGCGCGCCGCCCCCGCGGCGTGAGCGCGAAGTAACGATCCGTGAGCCCGTCCGCCGCGAGTGCCGCCGCGTGCTCGAGCGGGGGATCGCCGCTCGGGTCCGCGACCCACCTGCGGAGCGCGTCGACGGCCTCGGACGGCGCGTCGAACGCCTCCTCGAACTCCATGTCCGGGGCGTACTCGAAGCGGGTCCGTCCGTGCGACTCGCTCAGGGAGAGCGCGCTCGTCCGGCGCACCATGCCTCCGTCGACGTAGATGTCGATCGCGCCGTCCTTCGCCCGCATGGCGCGCACCTCCGCGCCCGACGCCGAGCGCCCCTTGAACAGGAGCGCCGGGAGCGGCGCGGGGAAGTCCGGCGGCTCGGCGCCGTGGTGGAACGCGTTCTGCCACGCCTGGCGCTGGGGTTCGCCCGCGCCCCAGCCGTGAAGGAGGCGCTCGAACTCCGTCTCGAGGTGCTTCATGCGCGCCGCGGCGACGGAGCGGGCGTGGGTGCCCTCGGCCGCCCGCCGGTGGACCTCGCGTTGGTGGCGGTACGCGTCGACGTGCGCCAGGAGCACGTCTCTCGGCAATCCTGTCCTTGGCATCGGGCCCCCCGGTGCCTGATGTAGTCGCGGATCGGATCCGGGGGGCGTTGCGGGGGGCGCCCCCCCGCACAAGGCGTCCGCGCGAAGCGCGGAGGCCGCCCCGCACCTTCGCTCAGCCCGCCAACCGCGCCTTCCACCACGCGGCGGTGCGCACCAGCGCCTCCTCCGGCCCCACCTCGGGCGTGTACCCGAAGTCGCGCACGGCGGGGCCCACGTCGTAGGTGTGGGAGGTGCCGAGCTGGGCGGCGACGAAGCGGGTCATCGGAGGCTCGCCACGGAGGCGGAACAGCGACCAGACGGCCTCGGCCACCGCACCCACGGCCCGCGCGACGCCCACGGGGAGGGCGCGGGTGACCGGCGGGATGCCGACGCGCACGAACAGGTCGTTGAGCCACGGCCAGAGGGAGACGCCGACGGGATCGTTGACGAAGTAGGCGCGGCCCGCACACGAAGCACCCGGCGCGAGGGCGTCGGCGGCCTGGAGGTGCGCGGCGGCGCCGTTGTCGACGTAGGTGATCGACACGCGGTTCGTACCGGTGCCGACGATGCGGAGCCGGCCGGCGCGCCCGCGGGCGAACATGCGGGGGAGGATGTGCGGATCGCGCGGGCCCCAGATGAGGTGGGGGCGCAGGGCGATCGTCGCGAGCGTGGGTGAGTTGGCGGCGAGCACGAGCCGCTCGGCGCGCGCCTTGGTCTCGGCGTAGTGCGTGAGGTAGCGCGTGGGGTAGGGGACCTCGGTGGCGTCGACGTGATCGGTGCCGTCGAAGACCACGCTCGGGGAGCTCGTGTAGACGAGCTTCGCGATGCCGTGCGCCCGGCACGCGGCGAGCACGTTCTCCGTGCCGGTCACGTTCGAGCGCTCGAAGTCAGCCTTGTCACCCCACACCCCCGCCTTGGCGGCGACATGGAACACGATGTCCGCCCCGGCGGCGGCGGCGAGGACCACCGCGGCGTCGGAAACGTCGCCGCGGACGAGGCGCGCGCCGAGCGCCGCGACCTCGGGGTAGTCCCCGCGGGCGAGCACGGTCACGGTGTCCCCGCGGGCGCGCAGGCGGCGCACGATCTCGAGCCCGAGGAACCCGCCGCCGCCGGTCACAAGCGCGTTCACGCCTACGAGCCGCGGGTGGGGGTCATCGCCGTCGACACGCGCGGCTCTGCCCACTTCGCGAGGGTGTGGCGGTGGATCTTGGCGTTGTGCCGCACGTCCACCGGGAACGCCGGGTAGAACAGCACGGCGACGAGCGCGGGCACCTTCTCTTGCAAGCGCCTGGCGAGGGCGTCGTCCGGCGACCCCTCCACGATCAGCACGGGGCGCTGCTCGCCGGGCGGGCCGACGCCCACGAGGGCGGTGCGGCGCTCGCCGTTGCACATGCCCTCGATCTGGTCGGTGTAGAGCTCGCCCGTCGCGGTGCGGACACGTTCGCCCTTGCGGCCGCAGAACCAGATGCGGCCCTTGGCGTCCTTGTAGCCGAGGTCTCCCATGCGGTGCCAGACCGCGGCGCCGTCGTAGATCTTGGCGCCGGCGGTGGCCTCGGGCCGGTTGGCGTAGGCCCGCGTCACGACGGGGCCCTTCACGCAGATCTCGCCCACCACGCCGTCGGGCACGACGAGCTGGTCCGACCAGGTCGGGATGGGCGTGTCGGAGATGCGGATGATGCGGACATCGACGTGCGCGGCCGGACGACCGACGCACGTGCCGGCGCCGGCGAGGGTGGCCGCGGCCGTCTCACCGACGATCTCCTTGCCGGTGATGTTGCAGACGGGGAGCGACTCGGTGGCGCCGTAGGGGGTCTCGACATCCCCCCCGATGACCTTGTGGAGCTGCTCGACGAGGAGCGGCGGCACCGGCGCGCCCGCGATGAGCACCCGCTTCAGCTCGGGGAGCCGGATCCCGTGCTCGATGCAGTACGGCGCCACCCGCCGCCAGATCGCGGGGGAGCCGAACGCCGTGGTGCAGTGGTTGTCGCGCAGCGCGGCGACCACCTTCGCGGGATCGCACGTGCCGGGGCGCGACGGGTTCAGGTCGGGGATGACGCTGGTCATGCCGAGCGCGCCGTCGAAGAGCGAGAACAGCGGGAAGGCCGCGCAGTCGACCTCACCGGGGCGGAAGCCGTAGGTGTCGAGCAGCGCCTCGACCTGGGCCTCGAACATGCCGTGGGTGTAGATCACGCCCTTGGCGGGCCCGGTGCTGCCGGAGGTGAACAGCACCGCGGCCTCGTCCCCGTCGGCGGTGTGGGTGATCGCGAACGCCGTCGGCGTGCCGTCGGGGCGCTTCGGGGTCGGGAGGCCCGCGAGGGTCGGGCCGCCCCAGAACCAGCGGGTGCCGACGGTCACGGAGGTCTTCACGCTCTTGAACGAGCCCGAGAAGACGACGCGGAGCGCATGGGCGAGGGGGATGCCGACCATGGCGGTGGGGGCCATGTCGGCGACGCACTTGAGGAACGGCTTGACCCCCATCCCCGGGTCGATGAGGACGGGCACGATGCCGGCCTTCATCATCGCGTAGGTGATGGCGATGAGATCGACGCCCGCCTTCACCATGAGGAGGGTGCGCTCGCCGCGGAGGATGCCGGCGGCCTCGAGCGCGTGGGCGTAGCGGTCGGACAGCGCGTCGAGCTCGCGGAAGGTGAGCCGCTGGCCGCCCGCGATGACGGCGATCTGGTTCGGGCGCGCCGCGGCCTGCGCCGGGAGGTGGCGGGCGATGTTGATCACGCGCTGCTCTCCGGGGGGCCCTCGCCGGGCGGGGGGGACGGCGGCGCGTCGGCGGCGACGGCCATGCGCCGCTTCTTCTTCGGGGGCTCGGGCTTCGGGCGGGCGGCATCGTCCCGCGCGCCCGAGGCGAACGCGCGCACGATGGGGATCAGCGCGTCCTTCGCGTCCTCGAGCACGTAGTGGCCGGCGTCGGCATAGCGGTGCACCTCCGCGCCGGGGAACCGCCGCTCCCAGTCCTGGCGGAAGGTGTGGTTGAAACACCAGTCCTTGTCGCCCCAGCCGATGAGCACCGGGCGGTCCGCGAACTTCGCGAGGCCCTGCTCCACCTCGAGCAGCGTGGCCCACGAGGGGTGCGTGGCCTTGAGCGGGATGTCCTCCACGAAGCGCTGCACGGCCACGCGGTTGGCCCAGGAGTCGTAGGGGGCGAGCAGGCCGGCGCGCACGTCGGGGGCGAGGCCCTTCTCGGTGGCCATGTAGATGGCGGCGCCGGCGAAGCCGTTGAGGCCACGGACCGCGAGGGGACCGATGCCGGGGACCCGGCAGACGGCGATGCGGAAGGGCATGCGCGGGCTGGGGAACGCGGCGGTGTTGAACACGCCGATACGAGCGATGCGATCGGGCTGCCGCGCGGCCATCCCCATGCCGATGGCGCCGCCCCAGTCGTGCATCAGCAAGGTCACGTTCTTCAGGTCGAGCGCGACGACGAGCGACTCGAGCCGATCGATGTGGTCGGCGAGGCGGTAGGGGCCCTCCGCGGGCTTGTCCGAGAGGCCGCAGCCGAGGTGGTCGATCGCGACGACGCGGTGGGCGCCGCGCAGATCGCGGATGTAGTCGCGCCAGTAGAACGACCACGTCGGGTTGCCGTGCACGAAGAGCACCGGCCCGGGGGCGCCCTCGGCAGGGGGCTCGGTCGGGCCCTCGTCCACGTAGTGGATCTTGTGCGCGCCCACGGGGTGCCAGTGGGAGGCGAAGGGGTAGAGGGCGCGCCAGGCGCCGTCCGGGGAGGTCGGGTTCACGCGGGCCTCCGGCTCGTGCGCGACCTCACCAGGTCACGCTCATCATCGCGACGTTGAGCCCCGAGCCGATGCCCATGAGCGCGACGTGGTCACCCGGGCGGATCCGCCCGGCCTCGTCCGCGAGGGCGAGGGTTAGCGGCACGGCGGCGGGGCCGACGTTCCCGAAGGTGGGGTAGGTGAGGAAACACTTCTGCTGGGGGATGCCGAGCGCCTGGCAGATCGCGACCATGTGGGAGCGCCCGACCTGGTGGAGGATGTACTGGTCGATGCCGCCGGTGGACCAGTTGGGCAGCGCCTCCGCGGCGTGCGCCCACGTGCGCCCGGCCAGGGCCACGCCGGCCTTGAGGAGCTTCGTGGAGTCGGTGACCATGCTCTCCGCCGTGCCGAGGCAGAGGCGGTTGTTCTCGGTGTCGGCGCGGGAGACGGACCCGTTCACGCGGTGGCCGGTGCGCGTGTTCTTGCGGTGGCCGAGCACCATCGCCACGGCGGCCGAGCCGAGGGTGAGGGTGGCGAAGTTGTCCCAGAAGTCCTTGCTCGTGGCGTCGGGGCCGACGAGGCGCTTGAGCGTGGCGTCGACGATGTTCCCGGAGCTCTCGCCGTCGACCACCAGCGCGTAGTCGATGGCGCCGGACTCGATCATGCGCCCGGCGACCTCGATGCCGTTCATGAAGCCGAGGCAGGCGTTGGCGAGATCGAAGCTGGCGCAGCGGGTGTCGAGCCCGAGCTCCCCGTGCACGAGGCTCGCGATGGAGGGCTCCAGGTAGTCCTTCGAGACCGAGGTGCTGATGAGCAGGCCCACGTCACGCGTGTCGACCCCGGCGGCGGCGAGCGCCTTGCGCCCCGCGCGCGCGGCCACCTCGGAGACGAGGGTGCCCCGGTCCCAGAAGCCGCGCTCCGAGATGCCCGTGAGCAGCTCGATCGGGTGCGGCGGCAGGCGCATGCGCGCCATCGCCCCGTTCAGGCGGTCCTCGAGCTGCACGCTCGTCACCTTGTTGGGCGCGAGTTCGTAGCTCAGGCTCTCGATGGTGAGGTCTCGGAAGAGCATTGGTGGACCGTTCGGCGGCAGCGTGTATACCGGGAGGCGTTCGACTGCACGGACGGAGGCGGATGCGTAGACAAGGCGAGCGGCGCGGGGTGCTCTTCATCAACCTGGGCACTCCCGACGCCCCGGAGGCATCGGCGGTAGGCCGCTATCTTCGCCAGTTCCTGATGGACGCCCGCGTCATCGACGTGCCGACGCCCGTGCGTTGGATGCTGGTGAACCTCGCCATCGTCCCCACCCGCGCCCCCAAGAGCGCGAAGGCCTATCGAGCAATCTGGCGTGACGATGGTTCTCCGCTGCTCGTGCACAGCCGGGCGCTGGTTGCGGCCGTAGAGAAGGAGATCGGGGAGCACGTTTCGCTCGCGATGCGGTACGGCAACCCCTCGCTCGCGTCCGCGATCACCGACCTGGGTGAGGTGGATCGCATCGTGGTGGTGCCCCTCTACCCCCAGTACGCCTCCTCCTCGACGGGCACCGCCCTCGAGGCGCTCTTCGCCCTGCTCGCCGAGCGCCCCTTCGTGCCGCCGGTCACCGTGCTGCCCCCCTTCTTCGACGACCCCGGCTTCCTCGACGCCCAGGCCGCGCTCGCCCGCCCCCTCGTCGACGGGGCCGATCACGTGCTGTTCAGCTACCACAGCCTGCCGGAGAGCCACATCCGCGCCGCCTCGCCGCGCTGCGAGCTCACGACGTCCTGCTGCGTGCCCGCGTCCGGTCGGGTGCCGCCCTACTGCTACCGCGCCCAGTGCTTCGCCACGACGCGCGGGCTCGTGTCGCGCCTCGGGCTCGCCGCGGGGGCGTTCAGCGAGAGCTTCCAGAGCCGCCTCGGGCGCGAGGAGTGGCTGAAGCCCGCGACCGACAAGGTGGTGCCCGAGCTCGCGCGACGCGGCGTGAAGCGCCTGACCGTGCTGGTGCCCTCCTTCGTGTCCGATTGCCTCGAGACGCTCGAGGAGATCGGCATCCGCGCGCGGGACGAGTTCGTGGCCGCCGGCGGCGAGGAGCTCCGGCTCGTGCCGTGCGTCAACGCGCACCCGACGTGGGCGGGGGCGTTGGCGCGGCGGATCGCGGATCTCTAGACTTGCGGGTGCGTGGGCGTGGGGCGAGAGTGGGGGGATGTCACTCCTCCTCTTCGTCGCGGTTGTTCGGGCGGCACTCGCGGACACCGGCGACACCGCGGACACCGCCGATAGCGGCGCGTCCGAGGAGGAGCTCTGCGTGGAGCTCGCCGTCGTTCCCGACGCATGCGTGGCCGGGGAGACCGTGTCGGTCGAGGTCACCGACTGTGGAGACGGGGATTGGCGCGACGACGGGTTGTCGTTCCAGTTCTCCACGGACGTGCGCCGCGAGGCGTTCCGCGTGGTCGGCATCGGAGACGACGGCGTCTACCGCGCCGACTTCCTGTGTCCCGAGGTGGAGTGCCCCGGCGCGAGCGCGAACGTGTACGCGATCGTCTTCGACGAGGACGGGAACCAGAACTGGGCATCCGCGCGGGTGGCGGTCACGTGCGCGCCCGTCGACGGAGACGACACGGGCGGCCCCGGCGCGTGCGGGTGCGCCGCGACCCCCACGGGCGGCGGGGCGGTCGGGATGCTCTGGCTCCTGGTTGCGGGGCTCGCGGCGCGAGGGCGCCGTCGTCTCGGTGAGTGAGCTGGCGTGGGTTGCTTGGGGCGGGGGCTCCGCCCTCATCATCGATCACATCTCAAGCGCGCGTACGCTCCGTCTGCGTCCTGCGAGCCGAACCGGCGGACTCGAGGGCGTGATTCCCTGCCCGGCAGGAATAGCTGGGCCTCCCTGGAGCGGCGGCAAGAGCACGGCTCGCCCGCGTGTGCTCGCTCCAGACTGGCCCCGGTGCTCGTTTCAGTCCATTCCGGCCTCCCTGAGCGCGATGGCGACGGCGGTCGCCGAGGTCAGCTTGAGCCACCCGCGCCCGAGAACCTGCCAGCCAGGTGCTCCGTTGGACTTGAGGTGCCCGCCGAGCTTCGCGAGCGCCGCAGCGACGTCGGCGACCGAGCGGAGCTGAGCCGGCTGCCGCTTCGTGAGGGCAGCGAGGACCACGATCTCCAAAGGAGAGAGCACGACGGACGCGGGGGCGTCGGGATGGTTCCGGTCGAGAGCTCGGATGAGGAGGAGCCGCCATGCGATCGGGAGCGTCAGGGCGAGCGCCGTCTGCGAGGTCTTAAGGCTCTCCAATTGGCGGGTGCTGAACGCGCATCCCGTCTTCAGCGCCTTGAAGAACTCCTCGATCATCCAGCGGGTTCTGTAGATGTCCACGACGGCGGCGATGGCTTCGGGCGTGTCGATGGGCTCCGTGGTGTAGAGCGCCCATTCGATGGGGGCCTCGCCTTCAGGCGGATCGACCTCACGCACGAACACGACGTTCACTGCCAACTCCTTGGGGAGGGGGGTGCCGTCCGCGCTTTGGGCGGGAAGTCCGGCCGGCCGACGGAGTTGCACCTGCGCAGCACTCACGCCGAGGCGCGCGGCGCGCGCATCTCGGGTTGGGTGCTTCTTTTCTCGCCGTCCCTCGTTCTGACGGGCCGAAAGGCCCGGCTTCCGGCAGAAGACGAGCTCCGCGCGTTCACCCACGTCGAGCAGCAAGGTGGCCTTGCCTTGCTCGTCGAGGACCCGGCGGTCGTAGGCCGCTCGCACCACGAACCGATGCGGCGCGAAGCGGGCGAGCAGCTCATAGCTGTCTCCCTCGCGATCCATCACGTGGATCGTGGAGTCTCCGACGAGGCGGCCCGTCGCCTCCACCCCGCGGACCCATCGGAGCGACTCCTTGTCCGCGTCATTCCATACCTTTCGGTGGTTGTTCCGCCCTTTCGTCGCTCCATCCTTGTTGCGGAGCTCCTCGCGCTCCACGCACTCCAGGTGCACGACCCCCAAGGGCACGCGGGAGGGCCAGTCGATGCAGAGGCCCACGTGCGCGACGTACCCGAAGTGTCCCCCGACTTCGTAGAAGTCCTCGCGTGCCTTTCCGGAACCATGCACGATGTCGGTGCTGTCGTGGATCACGAGAGTGCACGACGATGCCGCCATCCGGGCCACGGTCGCTCGGGAGTGCGGTAACAGATTCGCTGCGGGCGTCACCGCCTCGTTCCCGAGCAGCCGGTAGAAGCCCTCCAGGCTGGCCTCATCACCGAAGGCGTCGGGGTAGCTCGCGTCGGGATGCGTCTGGAGCGCGGTCACCACGGACAGGGCACGGTCCGAGCGCCGCTTGTCGCCCAGGTTCAGCCCCGCCAGTTCCTCGGACATGCTCGGGAGGTACATGCACGCCGATCACACGGCCGCAGGGCGCCGGCAACCCGCCCGAGATGTGTGGGATCCTGAGGGCTCCGCCCCCGCAACGCCCCGAAGTCAGTTCCTTTTCGACCTCAACCTGACGACGATGAAACCGTGATCAGCCTCACCAACCCGAGCGCCTCCGCCGCGAGGGAGAGCCGCCGGTCGCGCGTGGCGAGCGGCAACCCCGTTCGGGCTGCCAGCTCGAGGTAGGCCCCGTCGTAGCTGGACAGGCCGTGGGCGCGCGCCAGGAGGAGGATCTCGCGGGGAGCGCGGGCGGCGGTGTGCGCGTCGACGTCGATGGGGAGCGCTTCGAGGAGCGTGAGGAAGCGGGCGCTCTCGGCCGCGGTGAGTCGCCTGCGCCGCTCCGCGGCCAGCAGCACGTTGGTGATCTCGAGAGGCCAGATCCCGGGGACGTTTGCGCGGGCCGACGCGAGCCGTCGCAACAGGTCATCCCCCTCCGCGTCGGCCTCGTCCTGGAAGCACCAGGACAGGGCCACCGACGCATCGAGCACGAAGGGGCCCGTCGTGCCGCCCGTCACCGCCGGCCTTCATCGATGAGCGTTCGCAGCGGGGTGCCCAGGCGCCGCCCCTCCCGCAGCGCCAGGATCGCGTCGACGACGGCCTCGGCCTCGGCCGGCGGCTCGACGGGGAGGAGCCTCGCCACGGGACGGCCGTGCCGCGTGATGACGTAGCTCGCGCCTGCCTCCACGCTGGCGAGCAGCTCCGGGAGCCGCGTCTTTGCGTCGTAGCTGCCGATGGCCTCGGGCTCGCGCACGAACAGCGGCGGTGGGTCGTAGTGGCTGTACTTCACG
>JAKFCH010000334.1:0-6149 GCA_036676765.1 Deltaproteobacteria bacterium | reverse complement strand
GCCGCCTCGCGGCGGCCCGCCCTTCGGCCCCCCGGCCGCAGGGGAGTCGGCGCACCCGCCCGACGTTCGCCGGCCGCGCCGCCCCGTCGGTAGCCCGAACCTTCAGCGCCGCCCTCTGGCCCCCAACCCCACCAGCAAAACCACCACCAAAGCGTCGAACAACCACCCAATCCGCGCATGAACAGTCCGGTACGCCGGATCGATCATCGGCACATCCACCACCAGCCCGTCGGCGACCGCGGCGGGCGCGCCCTTCGCGTCGGGGTCGGTCACGGCCGTGCGCGCGACGATGCGCCCCGCGGGATCGATGTAGGCGCTCGGCCCGGCGTTCACCGCGCGCACCATGGCCCGGCGATGCTCGACCGAGCGGATCGCGGCGAGGCCGAGGTGCTGGGCCTGCTCGGAGCTCCGGCCGAACCACGTGTCGCTGGTGAGGTTCACGAACACGTGCACGTCCTCGTTCACGACGCGACGAACGAAGCGCGGCAGGATGTCCTCGTAGCAGATGAGCGGCCCGAGCCGCCACGCCCCGACCCGGAGCACGTCGACGTCCACGCCCGCGTTGACGTGCGAGGCGCCCTTCACGTTCGCGAGGTACCAGGCGGGATCCACCAGCGGCGCGTACTCGCCGAACAGGAGCGGGTGGTTCTTGTCGTAGAGGTCGCCGACGGTGCCGTCGGGGGTGAGCACGACCGCCGAGTTCCAGGCGTACGGGCTCACGGCCTCGTCGGCGGTGATGGCGCCGAACACGAGCGGGCGGGTGAACCCGCGGCGGATCCGCCTGGGGTCGAGCTCTGGGAGGTCGGCGCCGTCGACGCGCGGCAGCAACTTGCGGTGGGGATAGGCGTTCTCGCCCCACACCAGGATCTCGGCTCCACGTGCCTCGAGCACCGCGGACTGGGCCTGGAGGCGGAACAACACCGCGTGGCGCGACGTCTTGCGCGACCACTCGCGGATGCCGTGGTTCCCCTGGACGACACCGAACCGCACGTGCGGTGACGCAGCCGCGAGCGCGTCCACGGCGGCCATGCGGGCGGCGCCGTAGAGCGGGGTGCCGACGATGAGCACGATCGCGGTGACGACGCCCGGGACGTGGACACGGCGCCCGACAGCGGCACGCATCACCACGTAGAGCGCGGCGTTGATGCCGACCTGCACCGCCCCCACCATCGTGACCCCGCCCACCTCGGCGAGCTGGAGCCACGCGGGACGGCCGGACCAGAGCAGCGCGGAGTAGGTGGGGAAGAGGTGGGGCGCGAGCGCCTCGCCGGCGACCCACACCAGCGGTGCGAGGAGGAGCAGGTCGCGACCGGTGCGGCGTTGGAGCCACACGATTCCCACCGAGACCGCCGCCCACTGGAGGCCCTGGAGCAGGCTGAAGAGCAGGTGGACGAGGTGGCTCGGCACGAACGAGAGGCCGGCGAACCGTCCGAGCAGGTTCGTCATCCAGATGGCGGTGCCGAACATCACCAGCGTGCCGGTGAGCTGCCCCAGGGCGAGCGCGCGGCGGGGCGACTGTCCGTCGATTGCCCAGAGCCACGGCAACCACGCGACGAACCCGAGCCACCACCAGCCCGTGTCGGGCGCGCCGAGCACGAGGGAGGCCCCGGTCACGACGCAAGCGGCGACCCGGAGCGCGGTGTCACGAGGGGGGAACGCACGCACCTCCGCGTGCTAACCGACGCGCCCTCCGGACGGGCTTCGGGGGGGCGCGCCGGGCCCGGCGGCGGGGGCGCGAGGATGTGGTGCCGGACGCGCGCTTCCGAGGATGGCGGCGTGGTATCGTGCCGCATGGAAAGCGAACGCCACGTCGAAGGGGCCGCCCCTCCGGCCGACGATGGGGAGCTCCGTCTCGGCTCGTCCGAGCGCGGGCTGGCGGCGAACGGCGTCGTGCTCGCCCTGACCCGCGCCGCGCGGTCCTTTTTGCTCTACGACCCGGCGAACGAGGCCATCCGCCACTTCCTCGGGGCCCTCCGTCAGTCGGTGGAGGCGTACATCGCCGCCTGGGGCGAGCTCCCCCTCGTCGTGAACCCGTTCGAGCTCGTCGTCCACGGGGAGGTCGTGTACCTCGACCGCGACCGCGAGCGCTCGCTCGCCTTCCGCCTCTACCGGGACGGCGTGCGGCGCATCACGCTGGAGCCGGAGCTCACCTGGCAGGAGCTGCTCAAGCTCCTCGAGATCCTCTCCATCCGCTACACCGGCGTGCGCCAGGCGGAGGACGACATGGTCGTCCTCTTGTGGAAGGCGGGGTTCGCCAACATCCAGCTCGAGGCGGTGGAGGGGTTCGTCCCCGAGGAGGAGGTCGGCGATCTCGGCGGCCCCGTCACCAGCGGGGAGGTGCGGCACGTCGAGGTGCCCGCCGACTTCGACCTCCCCGCGGTGGTCCTCCGCACCATGGGCGATGTCCGGTACCGCCCGCTCGACATCGACGCGCTCGACCGCGTGCTCGCCGAGGACAGCACCCAGGCGATCCCGGACCTCTGCGTCAAGCTGTTCTCCGAGCTCGTCCGCCACGCCGCGGATCCGACCGAGCCCATGCGGCTCGCCGAGGCGGCCCCGCAGCTCCGCGAGATCCGCGACTTCCTCCTCTCCGAGGGCCTCCTCTCCGCGGTGCTCGACGTCGTGCGCACCCTGACCGACGCGCGGTTCGTCCACCCCTCCGACACCCAGGAGCGGGATGCCCTCCTCGCCTCCTTCGGGGACGAGCGCGCTGTCGCCCGCATCCTCCACAGCGTGGCCCGCGACGCGACGGTGGCCCCCCCCGAGATGGTGGAGCTGCTCGACCGCGTCCCGGGCAACCACCTGAAGATGATCGTCGCGGTGCTCGGCACCGAGCGCGGCGAGGCCAGCCGCCGCGTCGCCCGCTCGCTCATCGAGCGCTTCGCCCACAGCCACAGCGCGTGGATCCTCGAGCAGGTCGGCACCCTCGAGGCCAGCCTCGCCGTCGAGCTGCTCCGCGCCCTCGCCGCCGCCGATCCCGCGCTCGGCCTCGAGGGGGTGCAGGCGGTGATGCAGCGCCCGGAGCTCGAGCTGCAGCTCGAGGTGCTCCGCGTCATGGAGGAGATGGAGGTCACGCCGGTGCTCGCCCGCGTCCTCCTCGCCCTCGCGGTCGTGCCGAACGAGGAGGTCCGCGTGCGCGCCCTCGACCTGCTCGGCCGGCGCGGCGTGCGCGCGGCGTTCGCGCCGCTCCAGGAGCGCGTCAAGCGGGAGGCCCCCCTGCGGCTCGGGCACCGCGAGGCCGAGGCCGCCGGGGAGGCCCTCGCGCGCTGCGATCCGGCCCGCGCCATGGACCTGTTCCGCGAGTGGCTCAAGCCCCGCGGCCTGTTCGGCGCCGTGGTCCCCGGCCTGACGACCCTCCAGTGGGTCGCCGTGTCCGGCATGGTCTACCTGCCGGACGACGACGCGGAGGTGCTCGTGCGGCGCGTGGCGGAGCGCGCCGGCAGCGAGCTTGCGAAGCACTGCACCACGTGCCTGGTCAAGCGGCGGCGCCATCTGCGGGGAGCCACGTGAGCGACACCTACACCCAGGATCAGGAGGCCCTCGGCACCGCGCTCGAGCGCGCCCGCGGCGGCGAGGATCGCGCCCTCGCCCAGCAGGTGCGGGACGGCGGCGAGCAAGCCGTGCGCCTGCTCACCGGGCTCTTGCGGCTGATGCGCACGCACAGCCCCGACAACCACGCCTTCGACAACCCGACCCGCGACTTCGCCGCCGTCCTCGTGCGGCTCGTCGATCTGCTCGGCCCCCTGCACCTCGTGTGCGTCGAGGGCCAGCTCTACCTCAACGACGTGCGCGTGCGGATGGACGAGCGCATCGGCGGCCCGTCCGACCTCGCCGAGGAGCTCAAGCGCCACGGGGTCGGCGGCCTGCGGTTCACCACCCCGCTCGAGGAGCCCGCGATCCGTCGCCTCGTGCACGTCCTCGCCGGCAAGCCCACCCCCGAGCGCCCCCTCGCCGGCGTCGCCGAGGCCCTGCGGAGCGAGGGCCTGACCTCCGTGTACGTCCAGGGGCTGTACCGGCTGCGGCTCACCGGCGAGTCCGTCGCGGACCCCGCGGGGGGCGCGCGCAAGCTCCACGAGACCCTCGACCGCGCCTCCGGTCTCGTGACCGAGGCGTGGGACAACCTCGCCGAGGCCCGCGTCCCGAACCCCCTCCCGGTCCGCCGGCTCGTCAACGACCTCATCGACGCCAGCGTCGACTCCGACCTGCTCATCGACGCCGATCCGAGCGGCCGGTCCCTCACCACCGCCGCGCACGCCCGCCACTCCCTGCGCGTCTGTACCCTCGCGGTGATGATCGGCCGGGAGCTCGGGCTCTCCCAGGCCTCGCTGGCGGATCTCGGCGTGGCCGCCATGTTCCACGACACCGGCTACGCCTCGCGCGAGGACGGCTTCGCCCCGCCCTTCCACCGCCACGGCTCGGCCGGGGCGCGCCTGCTCCTCAAGCAGCGGGGCTTCCACCAGGCCAAGGTCAAGCGCCTGCTCGTCGCGTACGAGCACCACCGCCCGCTCGAGGACCACCCGAGCCTCTACGCCCGCATCGTGCGCGTCGCGGACGACTTCGACACGCTCACCCGCACCCGCCCGACCGGGGCCCTGCACGGGCCGTCGCAAGCCCTCGCGCTCATGCAGGGCGCCGCCGGGCTCTACTACGACCGCGTCGTGCTCCAGGCCTTCATCAACCGCCTCGGTCGCTACCCCCCCGGCACGCTCCTCCGCCTCACGGACGGTCGCCTGGTCGTGTCGGTGAGCGGCGTCCGCTCGCCCCAGACGTTCGATCGCCCCCTCTGCCGCGTGGTCCAGGACGCCGATGGCAACATGGTCGCCGACGCGGACCCCGTGGATCTCGCGATCGAAGGCGGGGTGGCGGAGGCGGTGTGGATGCGGGCGCCGTGAGGTCGTGGCACGCCCCTTGCTATGCCTCGTACACCCCGAGGCTTTCATGCGACTCCTCCTCCCCCTCTGCCTCCTGCTGACCGCCTGCCCGGCCTCCGAGGTGGGCACCTGCGCCCAGGTCCTGGAGAACGCGGTCACCCTGCGGCAGTCGTTCCAGGCGTGCGACGAGACCACCACCTGTGTCGTGGTCTCGATGGCCGAGCTCATGCCCGACAGTGATTGCGTGAGCGCCTTCCAATGTTCCAAGGCGTTCCCCGACGACGCCGATCTCGACGCCCTCGCCACCGCGGCCCAGCCCTACATCGACAAGGCGGACACCTGCCGGGTGTGCGCCCAGGCGAAGTGCGGGGGGGCCGCCACCGACGTGGCCGAGTGCAACCTGGGCACGGGCCTCTGCGAGATCGTCGCCGCCGAGTGACCGGGATCCCTACTTCTTCTTCCCCTTCGCCCGCGTCTCCCCCCACACCGCCACCTCCACCCACCCCTGCGGCGCCCCGTCCGCGTGGGCCATCTCAGCCTTCAGGAACAGCCACGGCACCGGCCGCACGCGCACCCCCACCGCGCCGCCGGGCGCCCCCGCGAGGAGCTCGCCGCGCACCACCGGTGTCACCATCCCCTCGGGCCAAACGTCCAGCTCCACGTGACCGCCGAACGGAACGTTCCAGCCGCCGACGACCTGGGTGGCGAGCCGCCAGCCTTCGAAGTCGAGTGACACGTCCGCCTGGGCCGCCACGCCCCGCCCGTAGGGCCGCGTGAAGAGCCCACCCCCGAGCCCCAACCGGCCCGCGCTCCCGCCCTCGCTCCCCCCCAGCTCCCCCCCGAATCGCGCGTGCACGCCCGCGATCAGCGGCGCGACGTACAGCTGATCGCGGACGTCTCCGAGCAGGTTCATCCCGTCGCCGAGGTCGAGCCCGCCGACCAGGGCCACGCCGCGGTCGCGATCGCCGAACCCGACCTCGGCCGCCAGCAGCGACCCCGGCAGCACCCGCCGATCCTCCACGGACCACGTCACCAGGGCGTTGTCCCACCCGTCCACGGCCTCGACCCGCCACGGCGCGGGGGCGATCCCGGCCTGGAGCCACACCGGGCCGGTGTCGCCGCCCACGGTGAGCTGCTCGGGCACGAGGCTGAAGAGCACGAGCGGCGCCACGCCGAGCCGCGCGTCGAGGGCGACCACCGCCTCGAAGCCCCCCGCCACGACGGCCACGCTCCCCTCCGCCTGCCTCATCCCTGCCTCCGCGATCCACGCGCCGGGGG
>JAKFCH010000333.1:0-40012 GCA_036676765.1 Deltaproteobacteria bacterium | reverse complement strand
GCTCTCCGCGCGCGGCACTCCGGAGGGTGCGAGGCGGACGACCCCCGTGGCGTCGACCACGAGATCGTCGTCCCCGAGCTCGCCGCCGCCCGCGCCCGCGGACGCGAGGATCGCGGGCGCGAGCCACCCCGCGAGCGCGACGGCCTCGGCCGACGAGCGCCGCACCGCTTCGAGCGTGCCGCGGGTGGCGGGGCGGACACGCACCGGGAGCCCGTCGACGAGGTCGGTGGCGAGGGTGGGGAGCGCGGCCGGGTGATCGGCGAGCGAGAGCGTGAGGAAGGCCTCGCGCACGCCGGGCCGGAACAGGACGTGCGCGGCCGGGGCGACGGCCTCGGCGAACACGTCGGGCGTGGCCGCCGAGCTGTCGCGTACGCGGAAGCGGCGGAGATCGCCCGCGCCGGGGAGCTCCTCCTCCACGATCCATCGACCGGCGATCCGGGTGCCTACTCGCATCATTCCTCCGGGCACGTCTGGGCGATCCAGCACGTGACGGTCGCGCGGTAGCCCTCGGGGTCGGTCACGGCGGCCTCGGCGTGGTCCGCGCCCTCGACGAGCCAGAGGCGCTTCGGATCCGACGCCGCGGCGTAGATCTCCGCGGCGCTGTCGGGCTGGATGTAGGTGTCGGAGTCTCCGTGGACCACCAGGAAGGGCGAGGTGACGTGCGCGGCGGCCGCGGCGTTGTCCCACTCGTCGACGAGCAGCCAGCCGTCGGGCAGATCGAGCCCGGACCCGTCGTTCATCAGCCGCTGGCCGTTCGCGAACATGTCCTCGGTGATGAGCACCTTGGGCGGCCGCAGCCCCGCCACGCGGGTGGCGACGGCGCCGCCGAGCGAGAGCCCGAGGAAGGGGACATGCTCCACCGGCAGGCCCGTGTAGCCCTCCACGTGGTCGACGGCGGCGAGGCCGTCATCGAGCACCCCGTCGTAGGTGGGGGAGCCTTCGGACTTGCCGTAGCCCCGGTAGTCGAAGATGAAGACCTCGTATCCGTAGGACCAGTAGTCACCGAGCTGGCCCATGTACGTGTCGATGTTGTCGGCGTTGCCATGAAAGTAGACGAGCACCTCGGCGCCGGGGGTCGGCTGGTGCGCCCACACGCCGTAGAGCGTCAGCCCGTCGGTGGAGGGGAAGTCCACCTCCTCCAGCAGCTCGGCGGGGATGACGTCGGACTCGAGCGCGTACTCGGTGACCGACGTGCCGTTGAAGAAGAAGCTGTCGAGCGACATGCAGCCGGAAAGGAGCAGGAGGATCATCGCGCCGTCTCCTCGTGGAGGGGGGAGGCCCGGACGCCGAGCCCGAGCTGGAGGGAGATCGCCCCGAGATCCCCCGGGGCGTAGTAGTGCGGCGTGAGCGGCGCGCTCGACGCGTAGGGCGCGATCCACTCGACCTGCGTCGTGAGGTGCACGGCGCGCCCGAGGCCCCACTGGTTGCCGAGCGCGACGGTGCCGAGCGCGCGGGGCCCCGGGTACGGCTGGACGAAGCCGCCGAGGGAGGCGTAGAGCGCGTGGCGGGCGTCCTTCCCCCAGTCCCACGACGCGGTGACGGTCGGACGCGCGAAGAAGCGCACGCCGCCGATGGCGCCCTCGGGAGCGAGGTCACCTCCTGCGCCGATGACCGTGAGATCCCCCATCAGCCGCGGCCGCGCGCCCGCTTGCGGGAGCACCTGCGTGGACACGCCGACGTCCGCCGCGAACACGCCGAACAACGCGACCCCCGTGGGGTGGACCGCCGCGTGGACGTTCGTCTTGTCGCTCACGCCGATCGTGGCGCCGACCGTCGTGAGCGGGAGGGGCACCGGCGCGCCGAAGAGCTCGGTGATCGGGCCGCCGAGCGAGGCGTCGACCACCACCGCGCCCTTGCCGACCGGGCGTACGCCGTGCACGGTGGAGCACGCGGACGCGAGCGTGGCGAGGGCCACGGCGCAAGCGACACACGGAGCGGAGGGAACGAAAGGCCGCACGCGGACACCTCGGGAGGCGGCCTAGCGCAAACGCCGCCGACACGCTACACCGCAGGCGATGCCGCCGACCTTGCTCGCCCCCCTGATCGCGCTGCTGGTGCGCGCCCTCGCGTGGTCCTGGCGCGTGGACCGCGCACCGTGGCCGGTCGAGGGGCCCTGCGTCGTCGCGTTCCTCCACGGCCACCTCCTGCCGATGGTCGCGCTCCACCGGGGCCGCGGCCTCGTGGGCCTTGCGAGCCGCTCCCGCGACGGCGCGCTCGTCGCCGCCGTGCTCGGCGCGCTCCGCTACCCGGTGATCCGCGGCTCCACGTCGTCCGGGGGAGTCGAGGCGCTCCGCGCCGCGGAGCGCGCCATCGCGAGCGGGGGATCACCGGCGTTCGCAGTGGATGGTCCACGGGGCCCCGCCGGGGTCGTCCAGCCCGGCGCGGAGATGCTCTCTCGGCGTACGCGGGTGCCGGTGGTATATGGCGTCGTCGTCGCGCGGGGTGCGCGGCTCCGCACGTGGGACCACTTCCTGGTCCCGTGGCCGTTCGCGCGTGTCCACATCCGGTATGGGGTGTGGCGCCCGGGGGGCGTATCACTGGAGGGCGGGCCCTCCCTGGAGGAACAAATTCGTACGCTGAACGGGGATGAGCTGCACGGGGATCCAAGCTGAACATGGTCTCCGACGCTCGTGAACGCTTCTCCGCCCTCGTCGGCGACTACGCGGCCGCCCGCCCCTCCTACCCGGACGCCCTGTTCGACTGGGTGCTCGGTCGCGCCCGCGGCACGCGCGTCGCCGACCTCGGCTGCGGCACCGGCATCGCGACGCGGCAGCTCGCCGCGCGCGGGGTCGACGTGGTGGGCATCGATCCGAACCGCGCCATGCTCGCCGAGGCACGCCGCACCGGCGGCCGCTACCTCGAGGGCGAGGCCACCGCGACCGGCCTCGCCGCCGCCTCCGTCGACCTCGTGACGGTGGGCCAGGCCATGCACTGGTTCGACCTCGACCCCTCGCTCGCCGAGATCCGCCGCGTGCTGACCCCGAAGGGCGTCGCCGTGGCCTTCTGGAACCTGCGCAGCGCCGGCCCCTTCATGGACACGTACGACGCCGTGCTGAAGTCGCACGTGGCCCGCTACGTCCGGCGCCCGGGCGCGCCCGCCCGCCTCACCGCCGTGCGTCGCCACCCCCGGGTGACACGGGTCGAGGAGCGCGTGTTCAAGAACCACCAGGTGCTCGATCGCGAGGGCTTCCTCGCGCGCACCCGCTCCGCCTCCTACGTCGCCAAGGGCGCCGTCGATCCCGCCGCGCTCGAGCGCGCGCTGGTGGCCTTGTTCGAGCGGCATGCCGTCGGCGGCACGGTCACGCTCCGGTACGACGTGCACGCGATCGCGTGGCAGCCGGTCGCCTGATACGGCGGGGCCGGCCATCGCGGCCGCGTCACCAGGTCGCCGACCACCCCTCGCACTCCCCGCCGTCGCAGCGGAAGAAGAACGGGAACCACTTCGCCGGTACGTCGGCCCAGTGGACGGCCTTCGCGCCGGAGCCGGCGAGCGCGACGGGTTGGATGAGGAAGTCGCCGTTGGCGGCCATCGCGGCTTGATCGTGCGCCGCCTGCTCCGCGGTCATGTACGCGAGGTCGACGGCGCCCTGGAGGTAGCGGTCACCCTCCTCCGCGAGGAAGTAGAGGTTCGGGGTCGCGGCGGCGAGCTTCGGGTCGGCGGCTCGCGCCGCGAGGAGCTGCTTGCACGTCGGACACCACGACGCCACGACCACGCCCTCGAAGCGCCCGGAGGTGTCGACGGCCTCCCAGGTGAGCCCCGACAGCCCCGATGCGTCGGGAGTGCCAACCTGGATGCTCGCGGGCACGGTGAACGTGTCGTCGTAGCCGGACTGCCGGGTGATCGGGCCGCCGCAGGCGAGGAGCGCGAGGAGGAACATCGATGCGGTCTATCCCGTTGTCGGGGATGTATCGCTGATGTATCGCCGATGTATCACCGGCCCATCGTGGATGTATCACCGAACGTCGCCGTGTATCACCGACCCATCGGTGGCCGGGGGCGCGGCGATTCGGTAGAGACGCTTCCTCCCGAAGAAGGGGAACATGCACCTCGTCCTCGTCTCCCTTGCGCTCGCACAGGTGGTCAACCCCTCGTTCGACGACGGGGAGGTGGGGTCGGTGCCGACGGGGTGGATCCTCCCCGAGGTGGCCGCGGCGGAGGGGTATCGGGCCGAGCGGACGCGCGTGGGGACGGTGATCCTGCGCGCGCAGGGCCCCACGCGGACGTTCGCCACCCTCAGTCAGGCCGTCGATGCGACGCCCTACCGCGGCAAGCGCATCCGGCTCCGCGGGCGGGTCCGCGCACGCGACGGCGGCGGAGCCCAGCTCTGGCTCCGCGTCGATCGGAGAGGGGGCGCGCTCGGCTACTTCGACAACATGCGCGATCGCCCGGTGCAGACGCGGGAATGGACGGACGTGGACATCGTGGGTCCGGTGGCGGACGACGCGAGCCAGCTCCTGTTCGGCCTCCTCCTCTCCGGCCGCGGCGCGATGGAGGCCGACGACCTCCGCCTCGAGGTGCTGGGGCCCGCGGGGGAGGGGGACGGCGCGCCGGCGCCGCTCTCCGAGGCGGGCGTCGACAACCTCGCGGCGTGGGCGCGGCTCGGCGGCGTGGTGGAGCTGTTCCATCCGTCGCCCGGGGCGCGGGCCGCCGACTGGGCGCGGCTCCTGGCGGGGACGGCGGCGTCGATCGAGGGCGCTCGTGACGCGACGGAGCTCGCGGCGCACCTCCAGGCGGCGATCACCTCGGTCGCCCCGTCGGTGGCGGTCTGGGCGGGGGGCCCGGAGGCGGCGCCGGCGTGGGCCCCACGACGCGGGCCCCTGCTCCTCGTGGATCACCGCGGGCTCGGGCCGACGTGGACCGGGATGGATCCCGAGCGGTCGGTCTACCACTCCATCCTCCGCGTCCGGCCCGCCCGCCGGGTGCCCGATGTGGACGAGGCCGTGTTGGTCTCGCTCGGCGCCGGGGTGACGGCGCGGGTGCCCCTCGCGCTCGACACGGCGGCCCGCCCGGAGGTGGAGGCGGGCGCCCCGGTCGGCCGGGAGGCGTGGGCGCCCTCCGACGGGGATCGCGGGAGCCGCCTCGCGGCGGTGATGCGCACGTGGTCGGTGCTACGGCACTTCTACCCCTACGAGGTCGGCGTGGACTGGGACGCCGAGCTCCGTGCCGCCCTGGTGGCGGCGGCCGAGTGGCCTTCGCTCCAGCCCGTGCTGGAGCGGCTCGTGGCGGCGATCGAGGACGGGCACGGCCACGTGAGCGGGCCCGACCGCACCGGGTACACCCTGCCGGTGGAGCTCGCCTGGCTCGACGAAGGCGCGGTCGTCGCGCGCGTGTGGGGGGCGCCCGACACATCGAGCGCCAGTGGCCTCCGGCCCGGGGACGTGCTCGTGGCCCTCGACGGTGTGCCGGTCCCGACGATCGTCGCCGATCTCCGCGCGCGCACCTCCTCCGCCACCGAGGGGTGGACCCGGTACGTCACGATGGGGGCCCTCGCCGCACGCGCGACCGCGGTCCCCGTCGTCGTGACCGTGCAGCGCATGGACGGGACGACGGAGGACGTGTCGGTGGTGCCGAGGACCGCATGGGACGCCCGGAAACACCCGGCGCCGCGCCCCGCGCACGGCGCGGAGCTCGCCCCCGGCCTGCGGTACCTCGACCTCACGACAGTCACCGAGGAGGAGCTCGCGGCGGCGCTTCCGACGCTCGTGGCCGCGGAGGGCGTGGTGGTCGACATGCGCGGCTACCCCGGCACGGCCGCGCGGTCGCTCCTCCGGCACCTCGCGATCCGTCCGTTCGAGAGTGCGCGGTGGATGGTGCCGGATGGGGTCCGCCCCTTCGCCGAGCCGGCGGCGTGGGACTCCCGGGGCCGGTGGCGCATGACCCCGCGGAGGCCGCGGATCGCGGGGCGGGTCGTGTTCCTCGTCGACGGTGGCGTCATCTCCTACGCCGAGAGCATCATGGCCATCGTCGAGGCCGAGCAGCTCGGTACGATCGTGGGGGCGCCGACCGCCGGCACCAACGGGAACATCAACGTGTTCAGCCCGTTGCCCGGCTACGCGGTGACGTTCACCGGCATGCGGGTCCTCAAGCACGACGGCTCGCCCCACCACGGGGTCGGCATCGTCCCGACGATCGCGGCGGCGCCGACCCGGGCCGGTCTCGCGGCCGGGGTGGACGAGGTGCTCGCCGCGGGGATCGAGGTGGTTCGTTGATTCGGCCGCGCATCCCCGCCATCCCCGCCCGCTCCGCGCTTGCTAACGATCGATAGCGGCGCTACTCTACGTTATGTCCGCACCGCTCGTCGCCGCCTTCCTCCACGCCCATGGTCTCCATGCCGAGCCGGCGGATCTCGAGGCTGCGCTCGCCGAGGCCGTCGCGTCGCGTCGCGCGGTGCTGTACCCCTTCGGCGGCCGCTCGGGGTTCACGGAGGTGGAGGCGGATGCCTTGCGGCGCGGCGGGTTCGACCTCGACGCGCGTACGCTCGGAAAGGACGATCCGGTGGTCCGCGCCGCCGCGGAGCACGCGGCCATCCTCGCCTCCGCGCTCACGACCGCCGAGGCCGCCGTCCGCCTCGGGGTGAGCGAGGGGCGCGTCCGCCAGCGTTTCGGCCAGCGCACGTTGTACGGCCTGCAGGGGCGGCGCGGGTGGCTCGTTCCCAGCTTCCAGTTCGCGCCCGGGGGCGGCGAGCTGCCGGGGTGGGACCGTGTCGTCCCCCACCTCCCCGAGCGGATGTCACCCGTGGAGCTGCTGGGCTGGCTCACCTTGCCCAACCCCGACCTCGTCGTCGGGGAGGACGAGCGGCCGGTCAGCCCGCGGGACTGGCTCCTCGCGGGGAGCGATCCGGCGCGGGTCGCCGAGCTCGCGGCCGGCCTGCCGTAGCGTCGGGTCGCCGTGCCGAAGTTCCCGGAGCCCCCCGCCGCGACGGCGCTGACCGAGATCGGGCCCGAGGTGCGCGTGCTCGCCGCGGGGACCGAGCTCTGGCGCGTGTACTTCCAGGGCGGCCGCCACCCCACCACCTGGGACCAGCTCCGCTCCTTCGGGCCGACCACCGCGCGCTTCGATCCCCAGCTCCCGCCCCCGTGCGTCCAGGAGCGGAAGATCCTCTACGCGGCGGGAGAGGGCCCCACCTGTGTCGCCGAGGTGTTCCAGGACAGCCGCGTCGTCGATCGGACGGTCAACGACCCCGCGCTCGTCGGCTTCGCCGTGACCCGCGCGCTCCGCCTCCTCGACCTCACGTCGGTGTGGCCAACCCGCGCGGGGGCCTCGATGGCGATCAACTCGGGCACCCGGGGCCGCGCGCAGCGGTGGGCGCGCGCCATCTACGCGGCGTTCCCGGCGCTCGACGGCATCCACTACGCCTCCTCGATGTTCGGGAACGCGCCCGCCGTCGCCCTGTTCGAGCGCGCCGAGGACGCGCTCCCGGACTACCCGTTCTTCCACCGCCGGCTCGACGATCCGGTCCTCGACACGGTGATGCGGAACGTGGCGGCGCGGATCGGGTACCTGCTGGTCTGACCCCGCGCGCCGCCGTCCGCTACGTCGGCTCCACGATCGTCAGGAACAACGGCGCCGGGTTCGGGCACGTGCCGCACGTGAGCGCGAAGGCCCAGACGCCCTCCCCGGTGAACCCGGGGAACGGCTCGGAGGGCCCGGTGAGCGCGGCAAGATCGGCGGAGGTGCCGGTCGTGTGGGTGTATCGCCACGTCTCTGCGGCGAGCGACTCGAGGTCGAGGAAGTTCGCCTGGAGGTCCTCGATCGAGCGGTCGAAGCGCGCGATCATCAGGCCGTCCACCCGGGTCGGCTCGAAGTGGCCGCCGTGGCCGTCGCGGGTGAGGGCGGACCAGTCGAGCGCCCACGGCCCGTCGCGGAGCACGGGCACCCGGCGCATCGAGGCGAGGTCCGCGGAGAAGTCGAGCACGGGGCAGCCGTCGGTCACGACGGCTTCGGTGGCCGACTCGCCGGCGGTCGGGGTGAGGAACGCGAGCATGCGCGCGCCGACGGCGATCTCGGTGCCGGTCGTGAGGATCACCAGCCAGGTGCCGCTCCCGGCGTCGAACTCCTGTTCGATGTCCACGTCGGTGCCGAAGAACGTCATGTCGGACAGGCGGATCTGCGTGGCGTCGCCCGGCTCCTGCGAGAGGTACGCGCCGAGCGCGGCCTGATCGAGCGAGTCGTCGGAGAGGCCCTGCTCCACCTCCTGCTCCGTGAGGTGCGGGAACACGAGGAGCGCGGCGTTGTCGATGTCGGCGACCGGGTCGAGCGCGTTGCAGCGCAGGTCGGTGCGGAGCGCGGACCAGTCCAGCGTGGCGTCGGACAGCGCCGCCACGGGGAAGGCCGGGGCGTCGAGCACGCCCTCGTAGGTGTAGTTGTTCGCGTCCGAGAGCGGAACGGAGCCGTCGGCCGCCGGGCCGGTGTCGGTGTCGGCGGGCGCGGTGTCGTCGTCGACGACGAGGTCGGCGGCGTCGTCACCGGGAGACTGGACGCACCCCAGCGCGAGCAGGAGGAGCATCACGGCGCGCCGTACATCGAGTCGATCACCTGCACGAAGGTGATGGCCTGCCCGAGATCGAGGTCGAGCTGCCACGTGACCTCGCCCGCGGGCGTGACGTTCTGGATCTGCCCGGCGCTCGACCACACGACCTGGGTGTTGCCGTCGGCGAAACGATGGACATCCCCCTTCGCGAACACGTAGAGCATCGGGTCGGAGATGTAGCTCCACACCTCGCCGGCGGTGCGCGTCTCCGCGTCGTACGCGATCTCGACGGCGCGGGAGTACTCGCGCCCCTGGGGGCCGTTCTCGAAGAACAGGATGGTGCCGTCGAGCACCTCGAACTGGTGGTGCATCTCCACCGCCGCGCCGCCCTCGAAGGTGAACTCGTTGAGCAGCCCGTTCATCGCCCAGAGGACCTCGCCGGTGGCCCGGTCGATCTTCACGAGGCTCTCGAGCGTCTTCATGCTCAGGTAGTAGGCGTCCTCGACGGGGTCGTAGTCCAGGGCGTTGCCGTGGGTCCAGTTGGCCTCGCGGGACGGGACGCCGAGGGCGGTCGGATCCCAGTGATCCCAGGCGTTGAACACGACCGTCGTCGTGCCGTCGGGGGCGAGCTCGACGATCTGGTCGGCGGAGCCGCCCTCCCGCGCGTCGACGACGATCGAGGCGATCGTGCCGTCGGGGAGCCCGGTCATGTCGTGGTCGATGTAGGGGAAGGGGGTCTCGACGACCGAGCCGCCGTCGAGCGAGACGCGGACGATCTTGCCGGTCTCCAGGGCGTCCTGGGGGCCCGCGAGGCAGTACACCACCGACTGCCCGTCGTCGGTGAGGAACGCGCGCATGAGGTTCCCCACCTCCTCCACGAAGTGGTACCAGACGTACTGCCCCTCGGCGTCGACGATGACGACGGCGAAGGTCGTGCCTTGCAGCGGGATCACCTGGAACCCGCCGGGCCAGGACGCGGCGACGCCCGTGGCGCGCGTCGGGAACAGGCCCGACGGCAGGCTCTCGGTGGTGATGGTGAGGTCGTCGCTCGCCACGGCGCCCCCGTCGTCGTCGCTGACGACGCGGAAGTGGACCTCGGTGTCTGCGGTCATGCCGAGGAGGAGGACCTCGTGCTCGGTCGACGCGGCGGTGGCGGGGGTGACCCGACCGTAGGTGTCGGTCTCGCCGAACTCGACGCGGCCGACGGTGGGGGTCTCCGTGCGCCAGCGCACGATGACGACGGTGGCGACGTGGTCCGAGATCTCGGCCTGGATGTCGAGCGGCGCGATGTCCGCGTCGGTGGAGCCGGTGTCGTCGGAGGCGGTGTCACCGCTGTCGGCCGTGGGGCCGCTGTCATCGGTGACGGCGTCCTTCTCGGTGTCGTCGGGGGTGGTCGTGCAGGCGAGGAGCAGGGTGGTGAGGAGCAACATGGCACCGAGCATACGTCGGAACCGGCGCCGTGGATCGCCCCTTGCTCACCCGGCGCTCACCGGGCGCTCACCCGCGGATGACGAGGACGGGCACCTCGGCGGTGCGCAACACCCGCTCGGTGACGGACCCGAGGAAGGCGCGCTGGAGCCCGCCGCGCCCGTGCGTGCCCATGACGACGAGATCGTGGCCGCCGTCGCGCACCTCGGCGAGGATCTCGTCGGCGGCGACGCCCTCGCGGGTGGAGACGCGCCACGGCACGTCCTCCGGGATCTCGTCGTGGCCGAGCTTCTGGAGGGCGTGCTCCTGCTGCTTCGCGGCGTCCTCGTGGAGGCGCACGAGGGTCTCGGGCACGGGCACGCCGTAGCCGCCGAGATCGTAGGAGCCGATGCCCGGGGAGAGGCCGACGTGCAGGAGCGTGATGTGCCCTTTCGACGCGCGCGCCATCTTGATCGCGAGGCGCAGCGCCGCGGAGGAGTGCTCGGAGAAGTCGACGGGGACGAGGAGGTTGGTGAACATGGGAGGCTCCTGGGGTCGAGCTTAGCAAACGTCGTGCCGGCAGTGGAGCCGCGTGCGGACGCCACCGGCCCCCGCGGGGTGTGGCCCCGCACCCAGCAAGGTGCGCCGAAACACACGGTCCGGCAACAGCGGCCGCCATGGGGTCAGGCGGGCGGTACGCCCTCGGGGTGCTCCTCGTCGTCCGCGCCCTCGGCATCGACGTGGACGAGTACATCCACCCCGGGGAGCGCGGCCTCGACGGCGCGCTCGACCTCGTGGGCCAACGCGTGGGCGTCGACGAGCCGCATGTCCCCGTCGAGCACGAGGTGCACCTGCACGAAGCGCGACGGCCCGGCGCGGCGGGTGCGCAGGTCGTGCCAGTTCACGATGCGCGGCTCGAACCGGGCGAGCACGCCCTCGACGACGGCACGCTCGTCATCGGGGAGGGGCCGATCCATGAGCTCGCCCACGGCCTCCCGGAGGAGCCCCACCACGTCCCGCGCCATCAGCCCACACACGAGGAGCGACGCGACGGCGTCGGCGCGCACCTCGCCCGTGACGGCGGTGACGACGAGGCCGACGAGCACGGCGGCGCCGGTGTAGAGGTCCATCCGGTAGTGGACCGAGTCGCTCCGCAGCACGAGCGATCCGGTGCGGTCCGCGGCGCGCGCGAGGAACGTGCTGATGCCGAGCGAGCACGCCATCGAGAACAGCATCACGCCGATGGCGGGGCCGGCGGCCACGGGCGTGAGATCTCCGCCGAGGAGCTGGTGGACGGCGCGCTGCCCGATCCCGAACACGAGCCCGCCGAGCACCACGGCCTGGGCGAGGCTGGCGAGGGCCTCGGCCTTGCCGTGACCGTAGGGGTGCCCCTCGTCGGCCGGCCGCGCGGCCTGGCGCATCATCCAGAGGTTGAAGCCGGACACGGCGCCGTCGGCGAGCGAGTCGGCGGCCGAGGCGAGCACGGAGGAGGAGCCCGTGAGGAGGGCGCCGGCGAGCTTGACGCCACCGAGGACGAGGGTGGCCACGACGGCGATGAGCAGGGGGCTTCCCGGCATGGAGCGCAAGCGTCCTCGGTGGGCGCCTCTAACGCTGAGGGAGCGGCGACGCGGGCGCGAAGTCAGTCCCCGACGAACACGCGCTGGACCCGGCGGCTGTCGACCTTCACGAGGAGCTCGTAGGGCATCGAGCCGGCGGTCGCCGCGACCGCCTCGGGGCGGAGCATCTGCCCGTCGTGCGCGCCGAAGATCAGGACCTCGTCCCCCACGCCCGCGTCGGGCACGTCGGAGAGGTCGATGGCCATGGAGTCCATCGACACGCGCCCGACGATGCGCGCGGTCCTTCCGTCGACCCGGACCTCGCCCTGGTTGGAGAGGCGCCACGGCACGCCGTCGTGGTAGCCGGCCTCCACGATGCCGACGCGGAGCTCGTCGGTCACGACGGTGAAGGTGCCGTTGTACCCGACGCGCTGCCCGCGGGTGTAGGTGGCGATCTGGGCGATGCGGCTCACGAACGCGACCGCGAGCTGGAGCTCGATCACGTCGGCCACGGCGGGGGAGGGGTAGATGCCGTACAGCCCGAGGCCGAGCCGCACCATGTCGTGCCGGGCGCCCGGGAACCGCGCCGCGCCCGAGGTGGCGGCGGCGTGGACGACCAGCGGCTCGTCGGGGGAGGGGGCCTCGGCGCGGATGGCGGCCACCACCTCGTCGAAGCGGGCGAGCTGTTGGAGGGTGTAGGCGTCGGCGTCGGCGTCGTCGGCGGACGAGAGGTGGGTCATGACACCGGTGAGGCGCATCACCCCGGAGGCGCGCACGAGCCGGGCGGCGGCGAGCGCCTCGTCGGGGCTCACCCCGAGGCGGCCCATGCCGGTGTCGATCTCGAGGTGAACGTCGCACGACGCGTTCATGGCGCAAAGCGCCTCCGCGAGCGAGCGGGCGAGTGCTAGGGAATAGACGACGGGGGTGAGCCGGTAGCGCACGACCTTGTCGACCTCCTCGATGTCGAGGAGGGTGACGAGGATGGGGAGGTGGACCCCCGCGCGCCGCGCGAAGGCGCCCTCGTCGGCGGCCGACACGCCGATCCAGTCCACGCCGCTCTCCTGGAGCGCCGAGGCCACGCGCGCGAGCTCGGTGCCGTACGCCCACGCCTTGAGCATCGCGAGGATGGCGACATGGGGCCCGCAGAGCTGGCGGAAGCGCGCGATGTTCTCGCGGATGGCGCCGAGATCCACGAGGAAGCGCCGGGGCGACATCGACTCCCAGATCTCCCGCGCGGCGTCGGCGAGGCCCACGTTCCGCGGGCCCTTCACGAGCAGGGTGTCCCCCGCCTGGGCGAGCGGGCGGATCACGTCACGCAGGGCGGCGACGCTCTCCACCTCGATGACCGGCGCGTCGGGCCGCCCTTTCAGCCGGTGCGCGGCGCGCCACGCGTCCGCGGTGTGGCGAAGCGAGGCGTGGGGCAGGAGGACGAGATCGGTGAACCCCTTCTCCGCCGCGAGCCGCCCGATGAGCGCGTGCTCCTGGGCATCGCGCTCGCCGAGCTCCCGCATCCCCCCGAACACGAAGATGCGCCGCCCCCGCGCCTCGGGGCTCGACGCGACGGTCTCGAGCGCGGCCTGCACGGAGAGCGGGTCGGCGCTCGCGGCGTCGTTCACGATGGTGATGCCGTCGGGGGTGCGCCAGGTCTCCATCCGGGTGGGGCCGAAGGAGTAGTCGTGGAGCGCCGCGGCGATCTCGCCCGGGGGGACGCCGAGCCGCGTGGCCACGGTGATGGCGAGCAGCAGGTCGTCGATCAGGGGGGAGGACCGGGTGCGGACCGGGATGGACACGCGCTCGTCCCCCAGCGGCCCCCCGCGGAAGGCGAGCGTCAGCAGGGTGCCGGTCGGGGTGTGGTGGCGCGCCTCGAGGCGCGGGAGCCCCGGATCGGAAGCCGCGTGGGAGGGGCGGACGATGGCGCACCGGAGCGGGCGCGCGTCGACGACGGGATCGTCGGGGAGGAGCACCCACCCGTCGGCGGGCACGTCGTGGAACAGCCGCAGCTTCTCCCGCGCGGTCGCCTCGCGTGTGCCGAAGCGCGCGATGTGGGCGAGGCCGACGTTGATGAGCACGCCCACGTCGGGGCGGAGGATGGCGGCGATGGCGTCCATCTCGCCGGGCTCGGACACCCCCGCCTCGAACACGCCGATCTCGGTGCCGAAGGGCGCGGCGAGCACCGCGAGCGGCACGCCGATCTGGCTGTTCCAGCTCCCGGGGCTGGCCGCCACCCGGAAGCGCGTCGAGAGCAGCGCGGTGAGGGCGTCCTTCACCACGGTCTTGCCGTTGCTGCCGGTGATGGCCACCACCCGCCCGATCGCGACGCCGCGGTGCCAGGCCGCGAGGCGTTGCAGGGCGGCGAGGGGGGAGTCGACCTCGATGCGGAGCGGATCGCCGCGCCCGGCTCCTCCCTGGGGCGGGATCCAGCCCCGCTCGACCACCGCGACGACGGCGCCGGCGGCGAGCGCGTCGTCGACGAACCGGTGGCCGTCCGCATGGCGGCCGCCGAGCGCGAAGAAGGCCTCCCCGGGGCGCACGCGACGGGAGTCGATGGCGATGCCGCGGATGGGCCCGTCTCCTCCATCTCGACGGGGGAGGGGGCCGCCGCGGAGCGCCCCGTCGACGAGGGCCGCCAGGGCCGAGGGATCGGGGAGGGACACGGGGCTCCGCGGGACCTCCCGCTTTAACGCCGTGGCGACGCCCCCGCCGGGATCGTCGTCCCCGCGGGTCAGGGCGCGGCCGCGCTCCCCGCCACCGCCAACGCCGCCTCCACCTTCGACGCCAGGACCCGCCGCTGCTCCGCCACGCCCGCCGCGATCGGCGCCGCCGTGATCGTCAACCAGTGCGCGTGCAGCACCTCGCGGCGCAGGTCGAAGCGCTCGCCCCAGCGCAGCGCCACGAACCCGGAGAGCGGCCCTACGACGAGCATCCCGAGGCCCGCCGCGGCGCCGAGCAGGTACCCCGCCGCGATCGCCCAGCCGATCCAGGTGAGGCTCAGGACCACGAGCCCGAGCATCAGCTTGAAGGTGCCGACGATGTCGGCGTGGCCGCCCGACAGCCGGATCGCGAGCGGCTTGACGAGCCGGTAGGGGATCCAGGCCAGGAGGGCGCCGAAGAGCGCGACCGGCGCGAGGAGCACCAACGGGAGGCCCCCCCGGAGGAGGGGGGACACCAGGCGCGCGCGTCGGGGCTCGAGCGCGAAGGGGTCGGTGACGCCGACGGCGTCGAGGGTGCGGACGAAGTGGCGGGTGGCCTCGACGACCTCGACGACGCGGGCGGGATCGCGCTCGTCGAGGGAGCGATAGGCCGCCGCGAGCGCCCGGGCGCGGCGATCGAGGGCGGCCATGTCCCGCCCGCCATCGGGGCTCGTCCACGCCGCCACGGCCACGAGCCCGCGCCAGATCTCGCGGTCCTCCGCTTCGAGCACGACCTCGCTCAACGCGTCGCTGATGCGCGTCGTGAGCGCGCGCACGGCGTCGGGGCTCGGCTCCACGCCGGCGTCGAGCGGCGCCACCTCGATTGGCGCGCCGAAGGTGAGCGCCACGCGCGACCGGAACACCTCCTTGTCCTCGTAGAGCATGCCGACTGGAACGACCCGGAGGCCCGGCACGCGGCTGGAGAGCGCGATGCGCGCGGCGCCGGTCTTCAGCGGCTGGAGGCCGGGCTCGTCGTGGCTGATGCCCTCGGGGAACAAGGCGAGCCACCCCCCTTCGGCCAGGAGGGCACGACAGCGGGCGAAGGTCTCCTCGTTCTGGGCGGTGTCGGCCTCCTTCGCGCGGTACACGGGGATCGCCGAGAACGCGTGGAGGATGGCGCGCGCGATCGGGTTGCCGAACAGCGTGGACTTCCCGAGGAACGAGACGGGGCGGCCCACGCCGATGCAGAGCACGAGCGGATCGAGGAGCCCGTTGGGGTGATTGGCGACGAGGATCACGGGGCCCTCCGTCGGCGGGGCGCCCGTGACCGCGATCTCCCGGTAGTAGAGGCGGATGAGGGCGAGCCAGGCGGCGCGGATGAGGGGGGCCATGCGGCGCACGTAGCGCCTCGCGGTCCCGGGCGGGGCCCTTTCCGGGAGGGGGAGAGGCCGTGTCGGGCGCCCCCTCCTCGTTGTGCGCCACCCTACCGTCTGTAACGGGGCACTGGGCGAGAAGCGGCGTTCGCCCGCCACTCGGGCGCTCGGCGGGGCCTCGTCCGTGTGACAGCGCGGCGACGGTCGAGTAGACTGCCGCGACCGAGGTTTTCATGCGCCTTTCCACTACGCTTTCCGCCCTCCTCCTGCTGCTCCCACTGGCGGCCTGCACGTCCGCCAAGGACGACTCCGGGGATACCGACGCGGCGGACACCGACACCGACACGGACGCCGACACCGATTCGGACACCGACTCGGACACCGACACCGACACCGACACCGACACCGATACGGACACGGACACCGATACCGATACCGATACGGACACCGACACCGACACCGACACCGATACGGACACCGACACCGATACGGACACCGACACCGACGTGGAGCCCGCGTACAGCGGCTTCACCGGCACGGTGACCCTCCTCTCGGACTTCGCCGGCACCGTCGATTGTGACCTCGATGCCACGCTGACCGGCACGCCGTTCACCGGCACGTGCGAAGGGTGTGACTTCGCCTTCGACATCACCCACGAGATCACGCGTGACGACAGCCCCTTGGGCTGCTCCGACTACCAGCCCTCTTGGACCTTCATCAACGAAGGCCTCGATTGGGATCTCGGCATGGCGCACGCGGACACGTTCGTGTACTACGGTTGGGAAGGCGCATACACCTACGACGACGCGTTCCTCTACAATGACGGCTACGCCTGGTACGCGGTCGCGTTCGACGGCAGCCGGGTCGGCACCTTCACCCGCACGGGTGACGACATCGAGTGGGCCTTCACGTACTCCGACAGCTACTACGAGTACTACGGCGAGGACCTGTACTACGACTCGTGCGACGGCTACGTCACCTGGTCCACCAGCGCGACCGGGTTCGCCGGCACCGGCGGCGAGTCCTCCCTCGATTGTGACAGCGTGACGGTCGACGTGTGGGAGTTCACGGCCACCGGTGCGGCGGTGGACGTCTCGGTCGACACCGTGGATCTCGCCACGGCGTTCGACCCCTGGATGTGGGTGAACGACGCCGACTCCTGCACGATCATCGCGGCCGACGACAGCTACACCTGCACCTACCCGCCCCCGTCCTGGAGCTGCCCGTCGCTTCAGCTCGAAGAGACCACCGCGGGGACCTACCAGGTCGTCGTGCAGGCCCTCGGGAGCTGCGCGGGCGCGACCGCGGAGTACACGCTGCTCGTCGACGGCGGCACGGATGTGACGCTCGTGCACGACGACGTTCCCGAGAGCGAGGTCGGCGGCCTCATCACCTCGAACGTCGAGGTCGTGGGCTCCGGCACGCTGATCCCGTAGTCGGGTGGGCGAGGGGGGCGGCGCTCGCCGCTCCCCGTGCATTTCACGAGAGCGTCGGCCCGATCGTCAACGGGGCGGCACCAGCACCAGCTCTCCCTTGCAGGTGCCGCGCCCGAGCGCGGTGGCATCGACGGGGACCGCCCTCGGCCGCTCCCCGGGGCGAGGGGGCAGCCGTCGTGGGCGGAGCTCCCACGCGTCCGGCGCGTCCACGCACACCGGGGCGGGACGGTCGAGGCGGAACCGGACCCAGGCCTCGTCGCTGCAGAGCGCGGCGCCGTCGGGGAGGCGCGACAGCGCAGCGGCGAGCGCGGTGTCCTCCTCGCGCGCGCAGCCCACCGCGTTGGTCGCGCGGGGCAGCTCGACGAGGCCGAAGCGGAGGCCCGTCCAGGCCAGCGCCACCGCGAGGGCGGCGACCGGGAGCCAGCGGGGCGCCCCGCGTTCCACGCGCGCGCCGAGCGCGAGCCCCAGCGCGAGCACGACGCCGAGCAGGGGCACCTCGAGGTGCCGGGACTGGAACACGACCGGCGCGAGCGGGAGCGCGCCCGCGAGGAGCGCGAGCGGGAGGGCCGCCGAGAGGAGCCCACGCGGCGCGTCGGGGAGCGCGGGCGCCCACGCCGCCCGCGGGCGGACGAGCGCGAGGCCCACGAGCCAGGGGCCCGCCATGGCGGCGGTGCGGAGCGCCTGGACCGCCACGAACGCGACGGTGCGCGAGGGCGGGGCGCCCTGCGGTCCGAGCGTGGCCCGGAGCGCGCCGGGTACGATCCAGCCGGGCACGTCGTGCGTGCCGAGGGCTTGCAGGCGCCGGCCCTCGCGGAGCATCCGGAGGGTGTCACCCAGGGGCTGGTGGACGCGCCCGCCCACGCCGCCGTTGCCGGCGGTCAGCGCGGTCACCAGGACGATCGCGCCGCTCCCCACCAACCCGCCCAGCACCGCCGCCATCGCCTCGTCCCGGCGCCCGGCGCGCCACCGCGCCAGGGTCAGCACCGCGACGAGGGCGAGCCCGATCGGGGCGCCGGTCTCCTTCAGCGAGGCGAGCGCGGCGCACGCGAGGCCGACGCCGAACGGCGCGCCCCGGCGCCATGCCCCCGACGGCGGTTCGGCCGGGGCGGCCACGTCCACCGTCGCGATCGCGGCCCCCACCACCGCCAACGCGAGCAGGCTCGTCGGCTCGACACGCATCCCCCACGCGAGCAACGTCGGGAGGCCGAGGGTGAGCCAACCGGTCCACCGGCCCGCCGCGCGACCGCCGAGGCGCGCGCCGAGCGCCGCCATCGCGGGCGGCAGCATCACCGTCGCGACGAACGAGAGGCCCTCGGCGGCGCGCCCCACGGTGGTGCCCGACAGCGCGGCGAGCGTGGCGGCGAGCAGCGGGTAGAGGGGCGGGTGCTCGCCCGCGAGGCGCCCGCTCGCGAGGTCCACGCCGCGCGCGCCCCAGAACGCGGCGTCCTCGCCGATGGGCGCGCCGATCTCGCCCGCCGCGAGACGCAAGCCGACGACGAGGGCGGCGGCGCACCCGGCCATCGCCACCGACTCGACCCGCGCGATCCGCGGCCCCACTCAACGCCCCCCGTCGGCGTCGGCGAACCATGCGGGCCGCCCGTGCGGCGTGACGATCCCGCCCCCGGGCAGCGCCGCGGGCTGGTCGAGCCGCCCGTCGCGCGTGAGCCACCAGAACGTGCACCCGTCGGCCTCGACCGACCACGCCGGCGCGAGGCGGCCGCGGGTCACGAGGCCGCGGAGATCGGCGTCGCGCGACGGCCGCGCGCCCCGCGCGAGGTGATCCTGCGCGCCGCACTCCCAGGTGGCCAGCGCCGCCGGTACCCCCCGCGCAGCGAGCCCGCGCTGGTGGAGGGGCACGAGGCGGAGCGCGCGCTCGTCCATCAGGAACAGCTCCAGCCAGCCGGGCTCCTCGGCGCGCGGGTAGAACAGGCTCTGTTCGACCACCACCGTGCAGCCCTGCCGCGCGGTGCGCGTGGGGCACGTCGCGTCGATGAGCGCGGCCACCCGATGCGAGGCGTTCGGCGCCGACGGCGGGGTGAGGTCCTCGCGCACGTTCGATGCGAGCCCGAGCGCCCACCCGGCGACCGCGAGGCCCACGCCGGTCGACCGCCACGCCGGGCGCGCCCCACCGAGCCCCCGGCCCGCCAGGAGCGCGACCGCGACGAACACGAGGGGGAAGTTGTCGAGCCCCGTCCGGAAGACCGCGAGGATGGCGAGCGGCGCGAGGAGCCAGCCACCGACGACGACGGCGCGGAGCCGGGCGTCGGGGCCCCCTCCGGTCGCAGGGGGGCGGACGGCGAGCAGCAGGCCGATGCCGACGAGCGCGATCAACGCGGGGACCACCCCCACGAGGTGCCCGAGCTCGGTGGGCAGCCCCTCCACCACCGCGGCGTAGTGCGCGCGGACGCCCATCTTCCCGCCGAGGTAGGTGCGGAGCAGGGGCAACGGCACGAGGCTGCCGAGGAGCCAGGCCGCCACGACGAGACCGGCGCGCAGGGGGGGGAGGGGCCGCCAGCGCGCCACGGCCGCGAGCCCGAGGAGGCCTACCCACACGATCCCCGAGGGACGGAGCGCCAGGGTGAGGCCGCCGGTGAGGGCCAGGGTCACGACGGTTCCGACGCGTGCGAGCGAAGGATCCCGCGCGAACGCCCAGGCGCCGAGCGTCGTCAACGCCGCCTCGGGGGTGTGGATCCACGCCCCGCGCGCCACCCGGGTGACACCCGGCACCTGCGCCACCCACGCCGCCGCCGCCACCGCCGCCCATGGCCCGAACCAGGTCCGCGCGAGCCCCGCCGTCGCGAGCACGACGAGGCCCACCCACGGGATGGACACCATTGCGAACGCCGGCCCGCTCGGTCCCGCGAGGTGGAGCCAGGCCGCGATGGCCGCGTTGTACCAGCCCCCGGGCTCGCGGAGCCGGGTGAGCGCGGCGACGCCCTCGCCGCGCCCGAGCTGCTCGTAGAGCTCCGGCAGCGCACGGTAGGCGAGGTTCAGATCGCGCGGAAACACCGACGCCGACGCAACGAACAGCGCGTGCTCCGCGCAGGTGCCGACGACGATCGCCGCCACGAGGGCCCAGAGGGCGCGTTCGGAGGGTCGGGAGGTCGGGCCGTTCACCGGGGGAGGCTACTACACGCCGACGAGGCCGGCCCGCCGCACCTTCTCGAACGTGGCGGCGAACCGCTCCCATTCCCCGGGGAACGCCGCGCGCGCGTCCGTCCAGCGCAGGGGCGGGCGGCCCGAAGGCGCGAGCGTGGCGGCGTCGATCACCTCCGCCAACCACGCCATCGCATCCCGACGGGCCTTCACGCGGGTGGCGCCCTCGCGGGTGTGGAGGAGCAAGGCGCCGTCGTCCTCGAGCACCTCCCCGCCGAGCCACACGAGCCGCTCTCCGGGTTCGGGCGGAGGCGCGGCGAGCGCGCGGGCGATGCGGTCGGGCGGCTCGCGGGTGGGTGCGAGGTCCGAGCCGATGCCGGGCACGTCGTGGAACCAGGTGTGCGCCGGCCGATCGAGCTCCCGCCCGCGCATCCACGCGGCCAGGGCGCGCGGGAGCACGGCTTCGTAGCGGTCGGGATCGGCGCCGGTGGCGTCGATGTGGTGCAGATCGTTCGCCGCGAACAGGGGCGGAGCGTCCGGCGTCGGCGGGAGCGCCGGCACCGTGATGCCGTAGCGCGCCGGATCCGACGCGATGCCCGAGTGGCGTGTCAACACGAAGCGATGCCAGAACGCGGAGCTCAACAAGTCGGCGGCGAACAACTGGCGCACGATCTCGAGCGAGTCGATCGTCTCCTCCTCGGTCTGCGTGGGGAACCCGTACATGAGGTACGCGTGCACCATCACGCCGGCCCGCCGGAACGCCGCCGCCGAGCGCGCCACCTGCTCGATCGTGACCCCCTTCTCCATCCGGGCGAGGAGGCGGTCGGAGGCCACCTCGAGCCCGCCGGTCACCGCCACGAGGCCCGCCGCGGCGAGGAGGCGACAGAGGTCCGGCGTGAACGTCGACTCGAAGCGGATGTTGCCCCACATCGTGACGGTCGAGCGCCGCGCGAGCAGCTCCAGCGCGAGATCCCGGAGCCCGCGGGGCGGCGCCGCCTCGTCCACGAGGTGGAAGCCGGATTGGTTCGTGTCACGCACCAGCTCGTCCATCGCGTCGACGAGGCGCTCGGCGCGGGCCGGCACGTAGCGCGCGATGTAGTCGAGCTGGATGTCGCAGAACGAACACTTGCGCCAGTAGCAGCCATGCGCGAGCGTGATCTTGTTCCACCGCCCGTCGGACCACAAGCGGTGCGCGGGGTTGAGGCTGTCGACCAACTGGAGGTAGTGATCGAGGCGGAGATCGCCGTACCAGGCGGCGATCGCGGCGGGAATGTCGGCGGGGGGAGTGGTTACAGCCAACTTGTCTTCGGGGGCGTTGCGGGGGGCCGGGCCCCCCGCCCCAAGCGGCGCAACCTTCCAAATCAAGCCATCGCGCGTGCGGGTACGGTGACGTCGATCCGCGCCGCCCGACAGGTGCTCCAATAGCGCGAGGAGCGGCCCCTCGCCGTCATCGTAGACGAGCGAGTCGACGTGGTCCCAGAGCCGCGGCTCGGCCATGTCCCGCAGCTCGGTGTTGACGTACCCGCCGCCCATGATCACGTGCACGCCCCGGGCACGCAACCGGCGGCCGACGCGCAAAGCACCGTAGAGGTTGCCGGGGAAGGGGACGGAGAGGCCGACGACGTCGGCGTCGATGGTGTCGGTCAGCGCGTCGAGCCACCCGTCGAGCAGGGTGGTGCGGGCGAGGCGCACGGCGAGCGCGTCGAACGTGGCGGGCCCGACGGCGAGGTGGTGTTGGTAGCGGATGAGGGAGAAGCCCTCGTCGACGCAGGAGGTGACGAGGTCGGCGAGGTCGGCGAGGTAGAGCGTGGCGAGGTGGCGCGCGGCGTCGTCGACGGCGAGCGGGCCGAAGCCGTCGAGGTCGGCGGCGGACAGGCGCGGGCCGCGCGGCAGGAACGGGGTGTCGAGGATGCGCGGCGCGAGCGTGCGGTCCTTGCCCTGGAGGAAGCGGATCACCGGGTCGATCGTGGCCACGTGTGCGTCGCGCAGGGCGATGGCGCGCCAGGCCGGCTCGGGCAGATCCTCGGCGTCGGCCAGGGAGTCGAACAGCTCGGTCAGGCCGGCGCGGGAGTAGAGGCGGAGCACCCACTCGATGCCGAGATCACGTTGGGTGGGGACGATGCCGTGGTCGCGCAGCGCGCGCGCGAGGTAGGCGGGGCCCGGGTAGGGCGCGTTGAGCTGCGTCAGCGGCGGCAGCACCAGGGCCAATTGCATCCGCGAATGTAGCCCGGCGGGTGCCGACGGCGGTCCGCACGCTCCTAGGGGCAGGGCCAGAAGCCGAGCGCCACGGCGTTGTCGGTCTCGTCGCACTCGGCCACGCTCTCCTCGGAGTCGACGGCGACCACGAGGACGCGATCCCCCCACGTTTCGCGGTCGAAGCGGAACGGCCCGAGCACGACGCCGACGCCGGGGTCGAGGACGGGCACCGCCTCGCGACGCACGGGGGTGGCATCGGCGCGGGTGAACGTCACGCCGAAGTCGACCGCGGGGATGAGCCCCCCGTTGGTGATCGGGAGGTAGAGGACGACCTCGCCGCCGTCCGCGGTGCACTCGGTGAGGCAGAGCGCGGGCTCGCCCGGGGCGAGGTCGGCCAACCAGTGGGCGGGGCCGAGCACGGTGCCACCGGCGCGGAAGTTGTTCCAGGTCTCCCAATTGTTGGCCTGCACGCGCGGGATGCCGCCGTCGTCGTCGACGTTGGTGATGTGGTAGGCGTGTTGGTTCCAGATCGGGCGGGCGGGCGCCCAGGACCCGTCGGCATCCCCGATCACGGTGATGCCGTTCCACCCCGGCCACCACATGTCGTTCGATCCGACGATGATCTCGGTGGAGCCGTCCCCGTCGACGTCGGCGATGACGGGGTACTCGAACAGCGTGCCGGAGGCCTGGTCGGGGGCCTGCATGAGCACGGTGCCCGTGGCGCCGTCGTAGATCCAGAGGTCGTGCTCGTCGGCGTAGACGACCTCCGCGGCGCCGTCGCCTTCGAAGTCGAACACCGAGGAGCCGGTCACCGAGCTCGACGCGTCCTGTGTCACCGCGGACCAACGCACGCTGCCGTCGGTCTCCAGCACCGTGTACAGCGAGCGCCCGGCCACGCCGACCTCGGGCTGGCCGTCCCCGTCGAAGTCCGCGACGGTGGGCGGGCCGCCGCCGCCGCCGGGCACACTCACGGCCCAGAGGAGCGTGCCGTCGGTGTCGGAGAGGGTGACCACGCCGCCGCCCACGCGCACGACCTCGGGCAGGCGGTCCCCGTCGAAGTCGCCCACGGCGGGCCAGCCGTCGGCGCCCCCGTCGTACCAGAGCGCGGTGCCGTCCATCTCGTAGACGGCGTTGCCCGCGACCACCTCGAGGATCCCGTCGGCGTCCATGTCGACCGCGAAGGACGCGCGCGCGTTGCCGTTGCTACCGCTGCCGTACGCGCCGGTCCCGAGCAGGGCGCCGGCGGAGCTGATGATCTGGCGGCCCCAGATCACCTCGGCGAGGCCGTCACCGTCCATGTCGGCGATGGACGGGAACCCGTAGGCGTCGGTCTCGGTGCCGCCGACCCACTTGAACGCGCCGCCGGCCTCGAGGCACATCACGCCACCGGACGTGGTCGCGACGCAGAGGTCGGGCGAGCCGTCGCCTTCGAGATCGCCGATGGCGACCCCGCCAGCGCCGTAGATGCCATGGCCGCCGGCGTCGAGGATCGACCAGTGGGCGCCCGAGCCGTCCCCCGAGATGACGTTGAGCGTGCCCGGCGAGCTGTAGGACCCGGCGACGTAGGCGGTGAACGCGATGTCGGGGATGTCGTCGGTGTCGATGTCGCCGTCCCCGTCGTCGTCGGTGAGGTTTCCGACGACCGGCGTCGACATCACCTGCTCGTAGCCGGACACGAGCGGGTTCACGTCCCAGAGCCACTCCACCACGGGCGTGAACGTGCCGATGGTGGGCTCGGCGATGCACGTGGCGTCCTCGCCGGGCTCGGGCGCGGCGGGGGCGGGGAAGTCGTCGCAGGTGTCGGGGGGCGGCGGGGCGTCGTCGGTGTCGACGGGCGGGACCGGGTCGCCGGTGTCCTCGGGCGGGTCGGACTTGGGGATGAGCCCGCTCTCGACGGTGCAGGCCGGGGCGACGAGGAGGAGGAGGCCGAGGCACCGCATCGGCGGAGTGTAGCGGCGTCCTTGCCCCGCGGTGAACCCCGGGTGAAGCCGGGGAGATGGAACGTGGCCCCCCCCGACCCACCGTGGAGCGCGACGGCATCGTCGTCGGCCGCCAGGACTACGGCGAGTCGGATCGCATCGTCCGTGTCCTCACGCCCGACGAGGGGCGGGTGTCGCTGCTGGCGCGGGGCGCGCGGGCGGACCGGAGCCGGTGGTCCGGCCTCGACCTCGCCGCGCGGGCCCGCATCCGCTCGCGGCGCGGCAAGTCGGACCTGGAGACCCTGGTGGAGGTCGAGGTCGTCGATCCCCGCGTCGGCATCCGCGGCTCGTTGGCGCGCCTCGCCCTCGCCGCCTACGCCTGCGAGCTCTGCGGGGCGCTCGCGCGGGAGGGCCACGCCGAGCCCCGGCTCTACGGCCTGCTCGAGATGATGCTCCTCGTCCTCGACGCCGCCACCGGCGACCCGGGCGACGCGCTGCGCGCCGGCCTCGAGGCGAAAGCCCTCACGTTCGCGGGGGTCGCCCCGGTGCTCGACCGCTGCGTCGCGTGCGGGGGCGCACCCGAGGCGGAGATGCGCTTCGCCGCCGGCGTGGGCGGGCTCGTCCACCTCCGCTGCGCGCCGACGGACGGCACCTTCCGCAACGTCTCCTCCGCGCACGCCGCCGCCCTGGAGGCGGCCCGTCGCGCGCCCCTGCGCGATCTCCTCGACGGCACCCTCCCGCCCGGCCCGCCCGACGTGCTCCACGAGGCCATCGCCTCCCACCTCGGCCGACCCCTGTCCTCGCGCGCGGTGCTGGACGCGCTGCTACAGTGACCGCCGTGCCGCACCGCCTCTCCGTCGTCCTCGCCCTCTCGTGCACGCTCGGGCTCTCCGCCTGCGGAGCCGAGCGTGGCCCGCGGGAGGCGCCCTCGGTGGTGTCCTACGGCGGGTGGGTGTACGACAGCCCGCTCTTCGAGGCCGTGTTCTCCACGGGTGCGCTCACGTTCACGGTGCCGACCGAGGTGGCGCCGGAGGGCGAGCCCGTCTCGGCGGCCCAGCCCTACGAGGACTACGCCGGCTACTGGCTCGCCACGCTCCCGCCGTCCGTGCCGTTCGAGCTCCGCGTCGAGGGGGAGGGGGCCTACCCGACAGTGTGGGCGGGGGACACGCCGGGCGCCAACGGCACCTGGTTCCCCGGCGCCCTGTTCGCGGGGAACATCGCCTACGTGGACGCGCTCGTCGCCTCCCTCGACCTGCCGCTCGGGGTCGTGCCCGGCACGCTCGCGGGCGGCGCCGTGCACCTCTGGGGCACCCCGCTCGACGGTACGGCGTGGGATTGCGCCGTCGTGACCGTAAACGCCGGGCCGGTCCATTGTTACGTGGTCGCCGAGGACGGGACCCTCGCCCGCGTGGCGGACGGCCCCTTCGACGTGTTCTTCGCGTTCGATCTCGCGCCCGGCGAGATTGAACTCCTGGATGGCTTCGGCGGCCGCGAGGCCTGGACCGCCGAGCCGGGTGACCTCGTGATGGCCTGGTGGGTGGTACGCGGATGATCCTGGTCCTGCTGTTCGGCTGCAACCCGCTCCCCGACACGGTCACGATGACCGGCACCGTGGGGGACACCCCCTACGGCGGAGGGGGCGTCGTCGGCGGCGCCACCCTCGAGGTCCTGGACGACGCCCACGCGAGCGCCGACATCCAGACCGCCGACGAGGCGGGGAACTTCTCGGTGGGGGTGCCCGCGGGCGTGCCCTTCTTCCTCGTCGTGTCCGCCGAGGGGTACGTGCCGACCACGTTCTCCGGCACCGCCGGCGTCTACGACTTCGCCGCGCCGGAGGGCTACCCGTGGGTGGCCTCGACGGCGTGGGTGGACACGCTCCGCGCCGAGTTCTCCGCGTGCCCCAACGTCGGCGCGGTGGGCGCGATCGTCGCGGGCGAGATCCGGGTGAACACGCCCGGCGCCGCGTACACGACCATGCCGTTCGAACCGTCGGGCACGGCGCGCGTGTTCGACGGCGACCAGGTCGAGTACGCCGCCTGCTACCTTGATGACGACGGCGTCTCGGTCGCCGACGCGATCGTGGCGGGCGCCACCGGGCGGTTCGCCGTCTTCGGGGTCCCGTCTGGCCCGACCGTCGTCGACGTGCGGTACACGGACCCCGGCGGGGACGTTCCCGTCGAGCTCTACCAATTCGACGCGCCCGAGGCCGGGTTCGTTCCGCTCTACCCGGCGCTCGTGGATGTCCTGTACTGACGCCATGTGCCTCCATCCGTTCGATGCCGTCGAGAAAGACGTACGAACCGGTTGATCTGTCGCTTGATTTGAACTACGGTCGCGCCGACGCAGGGCCCGGTCGATCGGACGGGCCCGCGCTCGTTTCCCGCCTCTACACTTCAGCGCACTCCCACCGGAGGACCCCCAAATGGGCCAGATGATCACCAAGCCGGATGCCAACCCCATCGTCCTCGCCGCCGCGAACTTCTTCGTGCTCGGCGCCGCCGGCTACTTCCTCGCCGGCCAGAAGAAGAAGGCGATGATCGCCGCCGCGGTGCTCGTCGGCATGTGGTGCCTGTCCCTCTGCACCCTCGGCCTGGCCTCCCCGCTCGTCGCGATCGCCAACTGCGTGTTCGCGTACGACGCCTACCTGCTCGGCCAGAAGCTCCAGAGCGGCCAGTCCGTCGGCGAGAACGAGAACGGCCTCGAGTTCCTGAACGCGATCTTCAAGGACTAGGTTCACCCGTTGCCGGCAATCGCCGACAGCGATGACCTCTACGCCTGGCTGATCCGCGGGTTCGTCGAGTCCGGCCTCCCGGACCACACGCGCGGCGGCCGGGAGTGGACGGCCACCGGTGCCCTGAACCTGGAGAATTTCATCCAGGAGCAGGGCGCGGGCGGCATCGTCCTCGAGTTCCGCGGGCAGGCGGGGGAGTCCCCGTCCCCCGAGGACGAGTACACCTACCAGGTGTCCGTGGTGCGGGGCGCCTCGGGGACCCAGGTGGTCGTGCGCTGCGCGGAGACCCTGTTCCACCACGCCTTTCCGGACGAGCCGAGAGAGGCCCTGGGCGGGCACATCGTCGGGCAGGTCCGGGCGCACAACGAGGCGTTCACGGCCTGGCGCGCAGAGGGCGGGGAGACATCCTACGCGCAGCGCCTCGGCATCCCCGCGGTGCGCGGGAGCACCTGCGATCGCGCCCTGGTCAGCGCCCTGGAGGGCCTCCGGCGCGCCAACCGGAGCGTCGTCGAGGGCCCGGCCAACAAGTGGTGGGTGAAGAACGCCGCCCGCGGCCCCGCGAAGATCGAGGCGGGGCTCGGCCTCGAGCCGGAGTACCGTACCCGGAAGGCGATGGTGACCGTCTCGCCGGAGGACCTGGCGCACGCCGCCCGCCTCCGGACCGCCGGCACGCTCCTCGTCGTGTCGGGCGTGGCGTCGCTGGGGTTCCTGGCGCTGGCCACGGCGTTCGCCGGCTACAACGTCTACACCGCGGGCCTGCGGAACCTCTCGACCCAACCCTGGCTGCTGGCGGGCCTGCTCGGCACGTTCCTGTTCGCGGGGGTGCACGTCGTCGGGGGGATCCGCCTCCGCGCGCTCCGGTCGCGCCGGCTGGTGCAGGTGCTCGCCGTGCTCGGGATGCTCCCCTGCCTCGCGCCGTGTTGCGGAGTCGGCATCCCCATCGGAATCTGGGTGCTCTATCTCCTCCACGATGAGCGTAGCAACAAGGTTTTCAACGGGTAGGGCGTCGATGCGTCCGGGTTGACAGAGGGGGTTTGGGCCGGTAGATGGTCGCCCCGTCGAGGTTCCGCCCGTGACCTTCCAGGATCTGATCCTGACGTTGCAGCAATACTGGGGCCGCCAGGGCTGCGCAATCCTCCAGCCCTACGACAGCCCGATGGGCGCTGGCACCTTCCACCCCGCCACCTTCCTGCGGGCCGTCGGGCCTCGCCCGTGGCGTGGCGCCTACGTGCAGCCGTCGCGCCGCCCGGCCGACGCGCGGTACGGGGAGAACCCGAACCGCCTGCACCAGCACCACCAGTTCCAGGCGGTGATGAAGCCGAGCCCGCCGGACGTGCAGCACCTCTACCTGGGGAGCCTCGCGGCGGTGGGGCTGAAGCTTACCGACCACGACATCCGCTTCGTGGAGGACGACTGGGAGTCGCCCACGCTCGGCGCCTGGGGCCTCGGGTGGGAGGTGTGGCTCGACGGGATGGAGGTCACCCAGTTCACCTACTTCCAGCAGGTGGGCGGCATCGACCTCGATCCGATCTCGGTCGAGCTCACCTACGGGCTCGAGCGCCTCGCGATGTACCTCCAGAAGGTCGACAACGTGTACGACCTCGAGTGGGTGTCCGGCGTCTCCTACGGGGATGTGTTCCTCCGCAATGAAGTGGAGCAGTCGGCGTTCAACTTCGAGCAGGCCGACGTCGACGGCCTCCTCGCGAGCTTCGAGCGCAGCCGCGCCGAGTGCGAGCGCCTCGTCGGGGTGGGCCTGCCGCTCCCCGCCTACGATCACGTGCTCAACTGCTCGCACAGCTTCAATCTCCTCCAGTCGCGCGGCGCCATCAGCGTGGCCGAGCGCGCGCAATACATCAAGCGGGTGCGCGACCTCGCCTGCCTCGTCGCCCGGAGCTACGCCGGTGTTTGAGAGCCTGACCACGACTCCCTCCCGTCGCCCGCTGGCCGCCTCCGGCGCCGGCTGCGCCCCGGCCTCGATTACAGGCCCGGGGCCTGCGCACTCGGCCGGGACGCAGCCGGCATCCGGATCCAACTCAGCGGGCTCGGTCCGGGAGTCGCGGTCCGGCTCTGAGCTGTTCATCGAGATCGGCACCGAAGAGCTCCCCGCGCACGCCGTGGGCCCCGCGCTCGACGCCCTCGTCGCCGGGCTCGTCCGCGTCCTCGGCCCCATCACGCACGGGCGCATCCGCACGTTCGGCACCCCGCGCCGCCTCGCCGTCGCGATCGACGATGTCGCGGCCGCCCGCCCCGCCGTGCCCCGCGTCGTGACCGGCCCGCCGGTCGCCTCGGCGTTCCCCGGCGGCGTGCCCGGCCCGGTCGCCGAGGCGTTCGCCCGCGCCCGCGGCGTCTCGGTCGACCAGCTCGTGCAGGTCGACACGCCGAAGGGCAAGGTCATCGCGGTGCACCGGGTCGAGGGCGGCGAGCCCACCGCGGAGGTCGTCGGCAAGAGCCTCGAGGAGGTGGTGCTCGGCATCCCGTTCAAGCGCTCGATGCGGTGGACCGAGGGCGGCGCGCGCTTCCTGCGGCCCATCCACTCGGTGTGCGCGCTCTACGCGGGCGAGGTCATCGATTCGTCCGTCGCGGGCGTGCTCACCGGCGGCACCTCGCACGGCCACTGGCTCTACGCCGCCGAGGGGTTCCCCGTCGCGGGCAACCCCACGGGCACCGCCGACGCCTGGCTCGAAGAGCTGCGCCAGCGCTTCGTGCTCGCCGACATCGGCATCCGGAAGGAGATCCTCCTCGCGCAGCTCCGGGCCCTCGCGGCCGACGCCGGCGCGGACGACACGTTCGACGCCGCCCTCGTCGACGAGGTGGTCCAGCTCGTCGAGTGGCCGCGCGCCATCGTCGGGCACTTCTCGCCGACGCTCCTCGAGCTGCCCCCGCGGCTGCTCGTCGAGTCGATGAAGAAGAACCAGCGCTACTTCCCGCTCTACCGGGGCGGCGCGCTGACCAACGAGTTCCTCGTCGTCACGAACAACCCGTTCGGTGACGACGAGCTGATCGCCACGGGCAACGCCCGGGTGCTCGCCGCACGCTTCCACGACGCGAAGTTCTTCTACGCGGAGGACCGCAAGAAGCGCCTCGAGGAGCACGGCGCGAAGCTCGCCGGGATGATGTGGATCCGCGGGCTCGGCACGATGGCGGAGCGGCAGGCCTCCCTGGCGGACGCCGCCGCGGGCGTCGCCGGCCTCATCGGCGCCGACGTCGAGGCCGCCCGGGCCGCCGGCCGGTGGGCCAAGTGTGACCTCACGACGCAGATGGTCGGGGAGTTCCCCGAGCTCCAGGGCCACGTGGGCCGGCTCCTCGCCGTGCTCGACGGCGCGCCCGAGGAGGTCGGCCTCGCCATCGAGGAGCACTACCTCCCGCGCTTCGCGGGGGATGTCCTCCCCACCACCGGGGCGGGCCGCGCGCTCGCCCTGGCCGAGCGCCTCACGCTCGTCGCCCGCGCGTTCGCCGCGGGGCTCGCCCCCAAGGGCAACGCCGACGGGCTCGGCCTGCGGCGCGCCACCATCGGCATCGTCGCCCTGGTGCTCGACATCGGCTGGCGCGGCCCCCTCGGGGATCTGTTCGCGGCCGCCGGCGTCGGGGGAGGAGACGAGCTCTACGACTTCGTGCTCGCGCGGCTCCGCGCGATGCTCGCGGACGAGGCGCCGGTCGACGTCGTGGACGCCGTGCTCGCCGCCCGCCCGCGGGACGTGTCGGGCCCCGCCTCGGTCGACCTGACCTGGGCCGCCCGCCGGGTCCGCGCTCTCGCGGCGCTCGTGCGCGCCGGGGAGTTCGGCCCGATCCGCACCACGTTCCGCCGGGCCGCCGGACTCGTGAAGGAGCACCCGTCCACGGTGTACGACACCGATCAGCTCGGCGGTCCCGCGGGCCTGGCCCTGCACGAGGCGCTCCAGGACATGCCCCACGCGGGGGATGTCGGCTCCCAGCTCGAGGCCCTCGCGGCGCTCCGTCCGCACCTCGACGACTACTTCGGCGCCGTCCTGGTGATGTGTGACGATCCCGTCGCGCGCGCCAGCCGGCTCGGTCTGCTCCGTTCGATCGTCGAGCGCTTCTCGGGGCTCGCCGACTTCACTCGCCTCTCGGGGGATTGACATGAATTGGGTCTACGTGTTCGGCGACGGCAAGGCGGACGGCGACGGCTCCATGAAGGCCCTCCTCGGTGGGAAGGGCGCGGGCCTCGCCGAGATGACCCGGCTCGGGCTCCCCGTGCCCCCGGGGTTCACGATCACCACCGAGGCCTGCAACTTCTGGATGCAGCACGGCGAGGCCTACCCCGACGGCTTGTGGGAGGAGGCGCGGGCGGCCCTCGCCCAGGTCGAGCAGCGGGCGGGCAAGAAGTTCGGTGATCCGGTGAACCCCTTGCTCTTCAGCGTCCGCTCGGGCGCCGCGGCGTCGATGCCGGGCATGATGGACACCGTGCTCAACCTCGGCCTCAACGACCTCACGGTCGAGGGCCTCGCCGAGCGCACCGGCCGCGGGCACTTCGCGTACGACTCCTACCGCCGCTTCATCACGATGTTCGGGGATGTCGTGCTCGGCATCCACTACACCCGCTTCGCCCGCGTGACCGACGAGCTGCGCGGCAAGCGTGACGTGGCCGACCTCTCCGTCGACGAGCTCAAGCTCCTGACCACGCGGCTCAAGCAGGTGGTGGCGGAGTCCTCGGGCTCGCCCTTCCCGCAGGACCCCCAGGAGCAGCTCCGCCTCGCCGTCGAGGCGGTGTTCCGCTCCTTCAACAGCCAGCGCGCCCGCTACTACCGGAAGTCCCACGGCATCCCCGACGATTGCGGCACCGCCGTGACCGTGCAGGGGATGGTGTTCGGCAACATGGGGGACACGAGCGCGACCGGCGTGGCGTTCACCCGCAACCCCAAGACCGGCCTCAAGGCCTTCTTCGGCGAGTGGCTCCCGAACGCCCAGGGCGAGGACGTCGTGGCGGGCACCCACACGCCCAACCCCATCAACCTCGACGGCGGCCAGACCGTCGCCGAGGGCGGCGCGACCCTCCAGGCGGCGATGCCGAAGGTCTACGCCGAGCTGTTCGAGCTCCAGAAGAAGCTGGAGCTCCACTTCCGCGACATGCAGGACATCGAGTTCACGATCGAGGAGGGCCGCCTCTACCTGTTGCAGACCCGCAACGGCAAGCGCACCCCGGCCGCGGCCGTGCAGATCGTCGTCGACCTCGTGGCCGAGGGCGTGATCACCCAGGACGAGGCGCTCAAGCGCGTGAAGGCGACGGATCTCGAGCTCGTGCTCCGCCCGGTCCTCGACCCCGACGCCAAGCGCAAGGTCATCGCGAAAGGCCTCGACGCCTCGCCCGGCGCCGCGTCGGGCAAGGTCGTGTTCCACTCCGAGGAGGCCCAGGAGCTCGTCGAGAAGGGCGAGAACGTGATCCTCGTGCGGCTGGAGACCAGCCCCGAGGACATCCAGGGCATGACCGTGTCGAAGGGCATCCTCACCAGCCGCGGCGGGCAGACCAGCCACGCGGCGGTCGTCGCGCGCGGCATGGGCAAGCCCTGCGTCGTCGGCTGCACCGACATCCTCGTGGACTACGGGCGCCAGCTCTTCTACGCGGGGGACACCGTGGTGCGCCGCGGGGACTGGATCACCATCGACGGCGGCACCGGCGAGGTCTTCGAGGGCGAGATCCCGACGCTCGCGCCCCCGACCGACTCCGGCGCGATGGGCGAGCTCCTCGGCTGGGCCGACGCCCGCGCACGGATCAAGGTGCGCGCCAACGCCGACACGGGCGCGGACGCCACGAACGCCCGCAACCTCGGCGCGACCGGCATCGGCCTCTGCCGCACCGAGCACATGTTCTTCGAGCCGACCGCGCTCCGGGCCATGCGCCAGATGATCCTCGCGGAGGACGAGAAGTCGCGCCAGCGCGCGCTCAACCTCGTGCTGCCCATCCAGCGCAGCGACTTCGTCGACATCTTCCGCGCGATGGACGGCCTGCCCGTCACCATCCGCCTGCTCGACCCACCGCTCCACGAGTTCCTCCCGAACCGCCCGGAGGAGATCTCCGCGGTGGCCAAGGACCTCGGCGTGCGCGCCGACGTGCTGACGGAGCGCCTCAAGCAGCTCCACGAGTCCAACCCGATGATGGGGCACCGCGGCTGCCGCATCGGCATCACGACGCCCGAGATCTACAACACCCAGGTGCGCGCCATCTTCGAGGCGGCCGCGCTGGTCGGGAAGGAGGGCGTGGTCGTGCTCCCCGAGGTGATGATCCCCCTGGTGAGCATGCCGAGCGAGCTCGAGCGGTGCCGCCGCCAGGTCGAGGAGACGGCCGAGCAGGTCCTCGCCGAGAACAACGTCCGCATCGACTACATGATCGGCACGATGATCGAGCTGCCGCGCGCGTGCGTGCTCGCGGACAAGATCTCCAAGTTCGCGGATTTCTTCAGCTTCGGCACGAACGACCTCACCCAGATGACGTACGGGTTCTCCCGCGACGACATGGGCAAGTTCTTCTCGGAGTACCTGCAGCGCGGGATCCTGAAGGACTCGCCGCTGTCGATCTTCGACGTCGAGGGCGTGGGCGAGATGGTCAAGATGGCGTCGGAGAAGGCCCGCGCCGCCAAGCCGCGCATGAAGCTCGGCGTGTGCGGCGAGCACGGCGGGGATCCCACGGGTGTCGCGTTCTTCCACAAGATCGGCCTCGACTACGTCAGCTGCTCGCCGTTCAGGGTACCTGTGGCGCGACTCGCCGCGGCGCACGCGGCGTTGGGGGTCCTCTGACAGAAGTGCTGCGCCGGACCCATTCGAGCGGCGCGGTGACCCGCGGTGCGCTTCCGCTCGTGACGCTCGCGGGGGTCCTCTCCCTCGCGGGCTGTCTCAAGGACGCCCCCCTGCCCGATCTCGGCGCCTGCGCCGAGCCGCCCGAGGGCGTCTACGAGTACGGGGAGATCGGCATCGGCACGTGCCTCGCGGGTCCGAACGATCTCGCGTTCCTCGACAACGGGCGGGTGCTCGCGGTCACGAACGCCAACCCGTGGAAGGACTTCACGGGCGGCTCCGCGTTGTTCCTCGACCTCTCCACGGTCGACTGGACCCAGGGCCGCAACATCATCCAGCCCGCCGGCGGTAGCGACGAGGACGGCGTGGTCGCCCACGCGCTCAACCTGCCGTCCTTCTCCGGCCCGATGGCCTACGCGGCGCCGCACGACCTCCTCGTCGTCACCAACCGGCTCTCCGAGGGCGCCCGCACGCGCGAGGCGGTCGACGACGTCTGGTTCCTCGACGTCTCCGATCCCGACGCCCCCACGTTCGCCGACATCGGCCCCGACGGCCCCACGCTCCCCGTGGGCTGGGATCCCGTGGCCGCCTTGTACGTGCCCTCGACCGACCTCGCGTGGGTCGTCAACCGCACCGCCCACACGCTCGCCATCGTGGACCTCGGCGCCTCCCCCGTGGAGCTCGTGCCGCCCGGCGGGCCCTCGCGTCTCGACGCCGGCGAGTTCGTGGACGCCGACGGCAGCGGCAGCAGCGCCTCGTTCGTGACCCTCGCCACCACCGAGATCGCCGAGGAGAGCATCGCCGACCTCGGCGCGCACACGTGGTCGCTCGGGTGGAGCGTCGGCACCCTGCGCTTGTGGGTGCCCTCGGTCGACGGCGCCTACCGCGTGACCGGCAACGGCGAGGGCCTCTGGGACCGCAGCGCGGTGCCCGCCGATCTCGACCTCGCGGACGCCGACGGCGAGGTGCTGGCGGTCAACGACCCTCACTTCTTCCTCGAGCCGGGCGAGGAGGACGACTTCTTCAGCCGCATGGTCTTCGAGGACCAGGGCGTGCTCCGCGCGGCCTTCGCGGACTACACCCTCGAAGGGTGGAAGTGGGAGTCCAGCGCCCTGCTCTCGCCCACGTCGGGATGGGACGCCGAGATCGGCGGCCCCTCGATGACGGTCGACGCGACCACCTGGTACCTCCTCTACGACGGCGGCAGCGCCGACGGCGACCACGCCATCGGCCTCGCCACGAGCCTCGACGGCCAGATCTTCTCCCGCTCCGGGGGGGATCCCGTCTACGCGATCGACGGCGCCTCGCTCACCGACCCGTTCGTGATGCTGGACCGCCAGGCCGGCGTGTGGCGGATGTACTACACGATCGACGGCGTCGCGATCGGCCAGGCCGTGAGCGAGGACCTCACCTCGTGGACCCCCGTCGAGGGCACCTTCGCCCCGGCCGGCGGCGCGTCCGCGCCCGCGGTCGGGTACATCAACGGGGCGTTCCACCTCTACTACACGACGGCCGGCGTCGATGGGGACACCCTGGCCGAGGCCGTCGGCATCGACGGCGTCACCTGGGAGGAGGTCGGCGCGCCCTTCGCGCTCGAGGCCGACGCGCTCCCCGCCGGGGGCGTGGCGCTCCAGGTGGCCCCGGAGGAGGCGTTCGTCCTCTCCGATCAGAGCGGGGACGTGTTCCCGTACACCGTCATCCCGGGCTCGCCCGAGGCGAGCGTGACGGGCGGCTGGGAGGTCCAGGTGGCCGTCGGCCAGGTGGCCGATCCCGACACCGTCGGCGTCGCCGGGCTCACTCTCGACAGCGTGCACGGCGAGCGCGCGTGGCTCACCTACACGGACGACACCGGCGCCACCAGCATCGGCGCGGGGGAGATCGTCGGGGACGACCTGGTGCTCGTCACCGAGCCCGTGCTCGAGGCCGGCGCGGGCGGGGCCCACGATGCCGACGGCGTCTACAGCCCCGTGGTCACCGAGATCGCCGGCGAGTACGTGATGTACTACGCGGGCCTCGCCGACCAGGTCACGACGATCGGCCGCGCCACGAGCGCGGACGGCGTCACGTGGACCGCCGACGCGGCGCCCGTGCTCACCGATCCGGGGGACTGGGAGTCCGTCACGATGGAGCCCGGCAGCGTGCAGGTGCTCGACGACGGCTCCGTGCGCCTCTGGTACACGGCCTTCGACGGCTCGCGGTACCGGATCGGGCTCGCCGTGTCGGACGACGGCGTTTCCTTCGAACGCGTGCCCGGCGTCCAGTACGAGTGGGTGTTCGACGCCGGCGCCCCGGGCGACTGGTACGACACCGGCGTGCGCCACCCCTACGTGGTGCGTGACGGCGACATCGACCGCATGTGGTTCTCCGGCAACGGCGGCGCCGCCTGGCAGATCGGCTACGCCGAGCGCGTCGGGGACGACGCCGACTGGACCACCGCCACCATGGAGGACGGCACCGAGCGCCCCGTCCTCGAGGCGGCCCTCGGCGGCTTCGGCACGGACGGCGTGATCCGCCCCGTGGCCGTGCCGACCCCCACCGGCTGGACCGTCTGGTACACCGGCCTCGACGAGGACCAGGGCCGCGTCGGTAGGGCCGTGGCGGCGTCGAACCCCGATCGCCTCCATCGTGATCTCCGGATGCCGTCCCTCTCGGACACGTGGTCGTTCACGACCGTGCCCGCCCGCGAGGGGGAGACCCTCACGCTCGACCTGGCGGTCGACGGCGTGAACGTCGCCGGCGGCGCCTGCTCCGCGCTCGCGGAGGACGAGGATCGCGGCTTCCTCTACGTGGGCTGCAAGCTGGTCCCGTACGTGTACGTCATCGACATCCGCGACGACAGCGTGGGGGAGTTCGCCGATCTGAACTACCTCGACGTGGAGAGCATCATCCTCATCGAGACCAGCACCGGCTCCGACTCCGGCATGCGGGCGCTCGTGGTCGACCGGGACCGGGGCTGGTTGTGGGGTGTTGCGGACGAGCCCGAGGCCGTCTACGCGATCGACCTCGCGAACATCGTGGACGACGCCGACTCCGAGATCGTCCGCGAGCAGATCGTGGCGCTGCTCCCGCTGCCGCGCGCCCTCGAGCGCGACGAGGGGACCGACACCCAGTCGACCGTGGGCCCGGCGAACCTCGCCTTCCACCCCGACGGGCGGCACCTCCTGGTGACCAACTTCAACGGGAACAGCGTCTCCGCCTACGACCTCGGCGTCGGGGTCGTCGGCACGCTGGTGGCGCAGACGGAGGCCATCGGGGAGAACCCCTACGCCATCCGCATCTCGCCCGACGGTACGTTCGCCGCCATCGCGAACTACACCGGAGAGGTGCAGGGCGCCTACGCCTCCTCGAGCATCGCCCTGCTCGACGCCGATCCGGCCAGCCCAACCTTCCTCCAGGTCAAGACCTGGCTGGTGAACAAGTGATCGCCCGTCGCGCCTCTCCCCGGGTCCTCGCCCTGCTCGTCGGCCCCCTCGTCGCTGGGGTCGGCGGCTGTGCCGACGATCTCGACACCATTCCGCTGCACTTCGACGGCCCCATCGCCGCCGCAGTGCTCCCCGCGGAGGCCGGGCCGTGGGAGGTCCCCGCCGGGTTCGTCGCCAACAGCCGCAACGGCACGATCGTGCCGCTCGACCTGAAGATGGGTCGGTTCCTCACCGACGATCCGTCCGCGTCGTTCCTCCGGAGCGCCGCCATCACCACCGGCGAGGCGCGCCTGCTCTCCGACGTGGCGGTGGTCGCCGGGGAGGACCTGTCGGTCACCACCTGGGCGATCGACTCGGCGTTCGGCCAGCTCCTGCGCGTGCCGTACGTGCTCGGAATCGACGAGGACGGCTTCCCCATCGAGACCGAGCCCACCGCGACCGACCCGGTGTTCCTCGACGTCGACGGCAGCGGGGACTCCCCCACGATCACCGGCCTCGTCCTGCGCGCCGGCTTCACGACCACCGAGGACTGGAGCATCGAGTACGACGGCGGCCGGTGGTGGGCGATCGGCAGCCGCAGCGGCGTCCAGGGCCGGGAGCTCGTCGCCGGCGAGCCGTACCGCACCGACAACCGCGAGCTCGAATTCCTCCTCGAGGGGAGCGCCACGGTGGGCGACCGCTTCGAGCTGTCCACCGCCACCGGCGTGCGCGAGTACGATCTCGACGGCATGCCGACCGCGCTGCACGCCCAGGACGGCCGGGTGTACGTCTCGGTCGCGTCCGACCCCGGGCGCGTCTGGATCTACGACGGTGTCACCGGCGAGGAGGTCGGCAAGCTCGAGCTCGGTGCGCACGCGCTCGGCCTCGGCGCCCAGCCGGCGCGGATGAGCGGCGCCCCCGACGGGCGGCTGTTCATCGCCGACGCCGTGCTCCCCCAGGTGTGGGTGGTCCGCTTCGATCTCGACACCGACCCCGCCACCGCGCCGATCGAGGTCATCCCCATCGCCGCCCCCGCCATCGACATCGCGTGGCAGGGCGGGCTCGACCGGGAGGATGTCCCCTTCGACCACCTGTTCGTGGCGCCCGTCGCGGCGCTGCGCGTGGACGTGTGGGATCTCGCCGGCGGGGACTGGGTCGATCCCAACATCCTCACCCAGGACACCGAGGGCGTGTTCCTCGGCGCGCCCGTCACCGGCCTCGCCGCGAGCGTGGGGGATGTCTGGCTCCCCCACGAGACCGCGTGGGGTGCCCTTCCGCGCGTGCCGACGGTCACCGTCGCGACCGCGGACGGCTTCGTGTACATGCTCGAGGCCTCCAACGGCTGCGGCGTGTTCGACGCCACCGGCGCCTACGGCGAGAACACCGACACCCAGGACAGCGGCGAGATCTTCATCTACCTCGACGACCAGGGCTCCGAGTCCGACTCGACCCTCTGGTACGACGACGGCACCGGCTACCAGATCGTCCCGTCCAGCTGCGGCGGCGTGACCCGCAGCGAGACCTGGACCGTCCGCTACGACAGCGCCACCCTCTCCTGGGAGGTCGAGGGCACGCTCTCCGGCGTGCAGGTCGCCCGCGCGTTCGACGGCGAGCGGTACGTCTCCGACACCGGCGCCGTCTCGTTCACCATCGGCGCCGGGGCGCTCCCGCCCACCGAGGGGGATCGCTTCGTGTTCCAGGTGGACGACGGCCTCCGGGTGTTCCGCGGCAGCGACGAGGACGAGGACGGCCAGGTGAGCCCCGCGTGGGAGTTCCCCGGCCGCCCCGTCGGCTTCGAGACCCTCTCCGGCCCCACCGGCGGCGGCTGGGACCCCGTGGATCGTCGTCAGTTCGTGCTGCTCCCGGTGGTGAACACCGACATCGCCGCGCGGTTGCACTTGGATGCCGGGAAGGCCGAGGTGCTCTGGGAGTAGGGGGGAGTCCGGAGGGAGGCATGGACATGGACATGGCTCGGGGCATGGACATGGGCATGGCTCGGGGCATGGACATGGCTGGGGGTATGGGCTGGAGGCCGATCGGTTGATCGGCCGGCTCTCGGACTACCGAGGCGGCAACGCCGTTGGTGGCCCGATGACCATGTCCATGCCGATGACCATGTCCATGTCCATGTCCATGTCCATGCCTCCTCCGACCCCGAGCCCGACCCACACCCCGCCCTAAGCAACCGCCATCACCGCCGCCCGCTGCTCCCGAAGCCGCCGCGCGAGGTCGACGCGGCCGAGGGCCTCCTCGACGACCGCGGCGTGCTCGAGCGTGCGGAGGAGGCCGCGGAGGTCCTGGATGCGGACCTGGAGCCGGAGCGCCTCGCGGTAGGTGGCGCGGGCCTCGGCGAGGCGCCCGGCGGCGGCGGCGACATCCCCGAGCAGCCGCACGCACGCGGCGTTCGCGGGGGCCTCGCCGAGGGTGGCGTAGAGCGTCGCCGCCAGCCGTGTGGCGGCCGAGGCGCCGTCGTGATCGCCGCGGCGCAGGAGGAGGTCGGCGCGGCGTCGCGCGACGTTCGCGCGGAGGAGGGGCTGGTCGGCCGCGAGCCCACCGAGAGGGTGGAGGAGGCGTTCGGCGCGGCCGTACTCGCCGCGCGCGATCGCGAGGCTGGCCTCGCCGAGGCGCAGGTTGGCGCGCTCCAGGGCGGCGCCCCCGGCGCGATCGACCGTGGCGGCGACCTGCTCGTGGAGCGTGCCGGCGCTGACCCACTCGCCGGCGCCGACGGCGAGATCGGCGGCGCCGCGGAGGGTGGCGGCGATGCCGAGGGCGTCGTCCTCGTTGCGGTAGAGCTGGCGCGCCTGGCGGTAGTGCGCCTCGGCCTGGGTGAGCTGGCCGCGGACTGCGAGCCGATCGGCGACGCGACGGTGGAGCGCGGCGGCCCCCCGGGGATCGCGGGCGCGCCGGAAGAGCGTGCTCGCGTCGGCGTAGCGCCCGAGGGCGTCCTCGACCTCGCCGGCCGCGAGGAGGGCGTCCCCGTCGGCCCAGACGAGGGTGGCCATGTCGGCGGGCGGGCCGCCGTCGCGGAGGCGGTCCACGAGCAGCGCGC
>JAKFCH010000332.1:0-42349 GCA_036676765.1 Deltaproteobacteria bacterium | reverse complement strand
GACGACGGCTACACCGAAGTCGGCGGCGATTGCGACGATGGTGACCCTGCGATCAGCCCATCGGCGCGCGATACCGACGCGGACGACATCGACGACGACTGCAACGGCGTCGTCGACGGCTGATGGTGGGGGCGCGGCTCATCGCGCCCTCCTCCTGGTTCCGAGGGGCAGGTACCGAGGGGCTGGTACCGAGGGGCGCGCTGAACGACGCGCCCCTTCCGGTGTCAGAGGCGCCGGCGCGCCCCGAGGAGGCCGGCGAGCCCGAGGGCCCAGGCCAGCATGCCGGCCTGGACCGGGGCGGTCCGGCAGCCGAAGGCGCCGCCGCGGAGGGCGCCGTCGTCGCACAGGTCACCGTGGTGGTCGCCGTCGAGGTCGGCCTGGTCGGGGTCCGACAGGGCGGGGCACACGTCGCACGCATCCCCGAAGTTGTCCCCGTCCTGGTCCACCTGCTCGGGGTCCGCGACCTCGAGGCAGAGGTCGCACGCATCCCCCACGCCGTCCTCGTCCAGGTCTTCCTGGTTTGGGTTGGCCACGGCGGGGCAGGTGTCGCAGGCGTCACCGATGCCGTCGGCGTCGGCGTCGGCGTTGTCGCCCCCGGTCACGGTCAGGCAGAGATCGCAGGCATCGCCGAAGCCGTCCCCGTCTCCGTCTTCCTGGGCGGGGTTGAACGCGTCGGGGCAGTTGTCGCAGTCGTCCCCGAGGGTGTCGCCGTCCACGTCGAAGCCGCTCGTGCCGGCCATGGACGGGCAGTCGTCACAGGCGTCCCCCAGGCCGTCGAGATCGCGGTCCGCCTGGTCGGGATCGGGCTCGGAGGGGCAGATGTCGCAGGCGTCACCCAGGCCGTCCCGGTCGGAGTCGGCCTGGGTGTCGACGAGGCCCAGGCAGACGTCGCAGGCATCGCCCGCGCCGTCCGAGTCCTCGTCGGACTGGTCGGGGTTCTCGACCCCGGCGCAGTTGTCGCAGCTGTCCCCGAGCCCGTCGGCGTCGGTGTCCACCTGGTCGACGTTCACGAGGTCGGGGCAGTTGTCGCAGGCATCCCCGATGTCGTCGCAGTCGGTGTCGAGCTGGTTCGAGTTGACGATCTCGGGGCAGTTGTCACAGCCGAGGACCACGACGAGGTCGGGGTCGGTCGCGCCCTCGGGGAAGCTCAGGCTCCCGTCGGAGAACCCGTCCCCGTCGATGTCGTAGCCCGAGACCGGGTACTCGCAGCCGAAGGCGAAGTAGTCGAAGTACCAATCCCCGTTCGGGTAGCCGTAGGAGGCGCAGACGGGATCCCCGAGGTCGACCGCCTGTTCGGACGTCGCGTCGACCGTGTTGCAGTTCAGGTCCTGGCTCAGGTCGTTGCGGCACTCGGCATGCGCGAGCCCCGCGAGTACAAGGAGGATCATCGGCTTGCCCCCGTCCACGGCACGGGCACCGGCGTGGTGGCGGCCTTGGTTTCCCCCGCGACGGCGCGGCGAACGATGTGGAATACGACCCGGCGGTTCTCGGCGGCGTCCGCGCCGGCCGGCTTGACCTCACCGAGGCCACGCAGGGAGAGGCGCTGGGCATCCACCCCGGCCTCGACCAGCGCCACGAGCACGCTGGTGGCGCGCTGGATCGAGAGCGCGTAGTTCACGGCGAAGTCGCCCTCCTCGCTGGAGTGCCCTTCGATGACGACCTCGAGGATCTGCGGGTTCTCCTTGAGGCGCTGCGCGATGGCATCGAGCAACGGCTGCGACTCGGGCAGGATCTCGTCGTTCGACTTGTCGAAGCGGATGGGCTCGCGGATCGTGATCTGGTCGTTCTCGACGCGCGCGAGCTCGCCGACGGCCCACTTCTCGGGCTCGGGGGGCGGGGGCGGCTCGTCCACCGCGTCGAGGAACTCGTCGAATTCCTCCGCCCGCTCGGGAGGGGCGGCCACGGCGCCGGTCACGACGGGCGCGACGGTGGGGCGGGGCCGGTTGTAGACGTAGGTGAGGCCGGCCAGGGCGCGGAACCGCGAGCTGCCGTAGCCGGGGCTCACGCCGTGCCCGACACCCAGGTCGAACTGGAGGGTCTTGCTGGGGGTCCACTGCGCGCCGAGCATCGCCTCGGCAGGCACCTCGGCGGGGCCCGTGGCGGAGAGGCCCACGCGCGTGACGGCCGTGAGGTGCAGGGCCAGGCGCTTCGGCACCACCCGCACGCGCACCGCGGCGTTGCCCGCGATCTCGGAGCCGAGGGTGAAGTCGTCGGGGGTCTCCACCGGGGCGCGGATCACGCCGCCGGCGCCCACCATCACGTCGACCGGGCCCGCGGCCGCGGAGAAGTCCGCCCCGAGCACGCCGCGCGCTCCCGACTCACCGAGCCACGCGTTCGAGGTGCCGGTGGGGAACCGCAGGTCGACGCGCGCGGCGAGGCCGAGCTTCTTGTGGTCGAGCAGGGCCACGCGGGCGCCCGCCCCGATGTCCCCGGTGCCGAAGCCGTTCGCGGCGGAGGACACGGAGTCGCTCCCCCACTGCGCGGCCACGGGCAGCATGCCGCGGAGCGCGATCCGCCGGGTCACGTCCCACGAGAGGCCGAGCTGGAGCGTGCCGCGGTTCCCTACCGCCGTGCCCGTTTCCTCTCCGCCCTCGCGATAGACGAGCGGCGCCAGCGAGTACTGGAACAACGTGCCGACGCGCACGGAGCCGGCGCGACCGATGCGCCCACTCTCGGCGCCCGGCACGGAGCCCGCGGCGAACGTTGGGTTTACGAGCTCGATGTCCGCGGAGTAGGGCTCCGCGTGCACGAGCGTGGCCATCAGGAGGAGAGCAGGCATCCTGTCCGGGGCGAAGACGACGTGTTGTACCACAGTCACGCGGTCGTCGTGGAGGGGGACCGATCGTGCGTCGAGACGGCTAAGCTTCGACCGTCCGGAGTTCCCGTGCGCCTGCTCCCGCTCCTCGCCCTCGTCGCCTGCTCCAACGTGGAGCCGCCCCTCCCAGACCGCGAGGGCGGAGACGCCGACACCGACACCGACACCGACACCGACACGGACACCGACACCGACACCGACACCGACACCGGGCCGGTCGTCGCCGACGCCGTCGGGACCTGCCTCGGCGAGGCGGAGCTCGACGGGGCCTCGCCCGTGACGCTCACGACGCTCTACGAGGGGGACCTCCCGTGGCCGAGCGACACCTGGGGCACGGTCCCCTCGGTGTCGGTGCTGTCCGACACCGCCGCCTGGGAGGCCTTCCTCGCCGACACCGGCCTCGCGCTCGGCTCCGTCGACTTCACGACCGACCGTGTGGCCGTGCTCAACGACTGGCGCTCGGCCACGTGCGGGCTCTCGCTCGTCTCCGTCGCGGGGTGGGCCATGCCCGACGGGGCCACCACCTACGTCGAGGCACGGATGCGGAGCGACGGGAGCGCGCCGTGCGAGGCCGTGTGCGAGGCCGAGGGCTCCCGCCTCGTGGTGGTGCGCGTGCCGTCGACCGGCGGCGCGGTGGCGTGCCGCCGGACGGAGACCTGGTGCCCGTGACCGGCGGCGCGTGAGCGGCCTGCCCCGCCCTCCCCGCGGCGGCCTCCCGGCCCCCCTTCTTGACGCGCCAAGAGCGCGTTAGAGGCCACTCGCGCATGACAACCCGTTAAATCCCGCCGGACCCGCATGACCGACGCCCTCCCCCGCATTCACGCCAAGGTGCTCCCCGGACCGCCGGGATCCACCCGCGCGATCGTGTTGATGCACGGCTGGGGCCAGACCCACGCGTCGATGCTCCCGATGGCCGAGCTCCTCGGCGCCGTCGGCACCCGCTACGTGCTCGACCTCCCCGGATTCGGCGCGTCCGAGGCGCCCCCCGTCGAGTGGGACACCTACGCCTACGCGAAGCGCATCCTCGCCTGGCTCGACGAGCAGGGCATCGAGAAGGTCGACCTCGTCGGCCACTCCTTCGGCGGCCGGGTGAGCGTGCAGATGGGCGCCCACTTCCCCGATCGCGTGCGCTCCATCGTGCTCATCGGCTCGGCGGGCCTCCGCCCCCGGCGCTCGCTCCGCCAGCGGGCCCGCGTCACCTTCTCCCGCTGGCTCGGCAAGCTCGCCCGTCTGCTCCCCGCCGCGCTCCGCGAGCCGCTCCTGCGCTGGCGCGAAGGGAAATTCGGCTCCCCGGACTTCCGCGCCGCGAAGGAGCCGCTCCGCTCGATCCTCTCGCGCGTCGTCGCCGAGGATCTCCGCGAGCAGGCCCGCCAGGTGCGCGCCCCGACGTTCCTGCTCTGGGGCAAGGACGACGATCAGACCCCCGTGGACATGGCCGAGCGCTACAAGGCGCTCATCGCCGGGTCCGAGCTCGTCGTGCTCGAAGGCCAGGGGCACTTCCCGTTCCTCGGCGGCGGCGCCCACCAGTGCGCGACGCAGCTCAAGCGCTTCTACACCACGGCGGCCGCATGAACCCCACGGCCCTCCTCGTGCTCCACGTGGCCCTCCTGCTCGTCGGAGGCGGCGCCTTCGCCTGGCGCCGCACCATCCACCTCCTCCGCTACTTCCAGCAGGAGGAGTACGACAGCGCGCGCTTCTGGGCATGGTGCCGCGACAACCGCGCGTTCGATCGCCGCGGCACCGCGGTCGGGCTCACGTCGGCCGTGTTCATGGGCCTCACCCACATGTTCTGGTACGCCGTCCTCGCCGAGGCGGTGGCCGGCACGGTGGGCCTGATCGCCATGGCCCGGACCGAGGTCGACCCACGGGTCACGGGCAAGAAGAAGCTGGTGATGACGCAGCGCGCCACCCGCATCCATCGCCTCGCGCTCGCGCTCTACGCGGCGTTCACCGTGCCGTTCGTGGTCGTGCTGCTCGTCGCGGGCAACGTCTTCGGGCCCGCGTTCGCGTGGTTCTGGCTCGTGGTCACCATCCAGATCACCCCGTTCTTCCTCATGCTCGCCGAGCGCCTCCTCGCCCCGGGGGAGAAGCGCATCCAGGACGGCTTCCAGGCCGAGGCGCGCAGGATCCTCGCAAACGTGCACCCCACCGTCATCGGCATCACCGGGAGCTACGGCAAGACCTCCACGAAGATGATCCTCGGCGAGCTCCTCTCGGCCGACGCGCCGACGTTCTGGACCGCCAAGAGCATCAACACGCCGATGGGGGTCACCCGCGAGATCCGCGAGAAGTTGAAGCCCCACCACACCTGGGCGGTCATGGAGATGGGGGCCTACAACATCGGCTCGGTCAAGCGCCTCTGCGACTTCACGCCGCCGAAGGCCGCGATCGTCACCGCGGTCGGCATCATGCATCTCGAGCGCTTCGGCAGCCCCGAGAACGTCTACAGGGCCAAGAGCGAGCTCGCCCAGGCCGTGCCGGCGGACGGCATCCTCGTCTGCAACGGCGACGATCCCGGGGCGCGGCGCATGTCCGTCGAGTTCGCGAAGGAGACGACGCTGCTCTACGGGTTCGGAGAGGGGCCGAGCGGCGGGGACGATCTCGCCACCAAGATGACCGACGTGGAGACCACCCCCGAGGGCAGCCGCTTCACGCTGCATTGGAAGGGGAAGGCGTACGCCGGCAGCACCTCGCTCCACGGCCGGCCGATGTTGTCGAACCTCATGGCCGCGTTCACCATGGCCGCCGCCCTCGGCGTGCACCCCGACGTGCTCCTCGCGGTGATCCGCACCCTCAAGCCGGTCGAGAACCGCCTCCAGGTCCAGGTCAACGGCGCGGTCACCTGGTTGCACGACGCGTACAATTCCAACCCCGCCGGCTTCACCGCCGCGCTGGACGTGCTCGCCACGATGCCCGGCACCCGCCGCATCCTCGTGACCCCGGGCATGGTCGAGCTCGGGGACCAGCAGGAGGCCCGCAACCGCGAGGTCGCCGTGAAGGCCGCCAAGGTGTGCGACCTGGTGCTGCTCGTCGGCGAGACCAACCGCCTCGCCCTCGCCACCGGCCTGAAGGAGGGCGGCGCGAAGGACGGGGCCGTGCGCTGGTACGCCCGCCGCGACGACGCCTTCGCCGCGCTCCAGAAGGAGCAGGCCCCCGGTGACATCGTGCTCGTCGAGAACGACCTCCCCGATCTGTACGAGGGCACGGTCGTCCTCTGACGCGTGCGAGATAGGAGCCGCCCCATGAAGAACGTCGCAATCGTGTACGGCGGCCGCTCGGTCGAGCACGAGATCTCCGTCATTACCGCGCTCGAGGCCGCCCAGGCCATCGACACCACGCGGTACAAGGTCACGCTCGTCTACATCGACCTGCACGGGCGGTGGTGGACCGGCGACAAGCTCAAGGACCGCGCCTTCTACGCCGCGTTCAACGGCCGCACCGAGGGGGCGAAGCTCGAGGTCGAGGAGGTGACCCTCCTCCCCACGCCCGGCATCGGCGGGCTCGTGCGCGGCAGCAAGGAGGGCGTGCTCGCCTCGGTGGCCCGGCTGTTCGGCGGCGGCCCGAAAAAGGACGTCGTCTTGCCGGTCGACGTGTGGATGCCGCTCCTGCACGGCACCTACGGCGAGGACGGCTGCATCCAGGGCCTCTTCGAGCTCACCGAGTTGCCCTACACCGGCGCCCCCGTGCGCGCGGCGGCGGTCGGCATGAGCAAGCCCACGACCAAGTCACTCGCGGTCCAACGCGGCGTGCCCGTCCTCCCGTGGGAGGTCGTCGAACAGCACCAATGGAGCACCAAGGATCCCGGCCCGGTGCTCGCGCGGCTCACGGCGCTCGGCCCCTGGCCGCTGTTCGTCAAGCCCGCCAACCTCGGCTCCAGCGTCGGAGTGGCGAAGGTGGACGACGCGCCCGGGCTCATCGCCGCCCTGGTCAAGGTGTTCCAACACGACACCCAAGCCATCGTCGAGCCGTGTGTCGTGGACCTCTCCGAGATCAATGTCTCGGTTCGCCGAGTGGGCGGCGTGCCGGTCGCCTCGGTCGTCGAGATGCCCGTGCGCCGATCCAAGTCGGGCGTGCTCACCTACGAGGACAAATATGTCGGCCCGGGTGGCAAGAAGAAGGCCCCCAGCGCCGGCATGGCCACGATGGCGCGTGTCACCGACCCTCCGGAGCTGCCCATCGAATTCAAGGAGGCCGCCCGCGCCCACGCGTGCACCGTCTACGACGTGCTCGGGTGCCAGGGCGTGTCCCGCATCGACTTCATCCTCGACGGGGCAAAGGGTGCGCTCTACTTCAACGAGATCAACACCCTGCCCGGGTCGGTGGCGCACTACCTTTGGTCCGCGTCGTCGCCTTCGCTCACGTACACGGAGCTCCTCGGCGCGATGATCGAGGAGGCCGAGGCCAAGAAGGCGGCCGAGGGCCGGATCTCGCGCGACTTCGGCTTCAAGGCGCTGAAGTAGGTTGGTAGGAGAGGGGGGCCACCGACCATTGGTGGCCCCCCGAGCTACCGGTGCGTCTAGCGCGTGCCCGGCGCCGTCGGACAGCCCTCGGTCTCCGCGCCGAGACGCCGGCCGAGCGTGCACGCCTGCTGGAAGTGCTCGTTGGCCACCATGCGTTCGTTGGTGAGCACGTCCTTCAGATCCTTCGAGCGCGCGCCCGGGATCATGGACTGATCGAAGTTGGTCAGGTCGTTCCGTTGGTCCTCGATCATGTACGTCAGGAACTGCTTGTCGAGCTCGGCCCCCGCCTCCTTCGACCACATCGTCCCCATGTCCTTGTTCGCGGCGCTGACGATCTTGTCGCGCAGCGGGCTGTCCGCCACGGTGAGGTTGCCCTTCTCCACGAGGTTGAGCAGGTCACGGTTGGCCTTCTCGTAGTCCTGCACGACGCGCATGGCATAGGACCGGACCTCCGGATCCTGGGTCCGGGCCGCCACGATCGCCGCCGTCTGGTACGCGGAGAGGTTGGACGCGAGCGCGGCGCCGAGCGCCTGGGACTCGGTGAGCACGTCCTTCTTGTCCTGGGCCCAGGCCGGAGCGGACACGCACGTGAGCCCCACCACCATCGCCATCATGAGCTTGAGCATTGGTTCCCCCTGTCGGTCCTCGATCTAGCCACGGTCCGAGCAGGCGTCCGCCGGTGTGTCCAGGGGGTGCCGGCCGGCCCGGGCGCCGCGGGGGACGGACGCCGCCGGGGACGCGCCGGGCTACGCGATCCCATGCGGATCCTCCTCCTCCTCGCGCTCGTCGGCTGCACCCACCCCGTCCACCAGGCCGGCCTCGCGAGCTGGTACGGAAAAGAGCTGGCCGGACGCCCCACGGCCAGCGGTGAGCCCTTCCGGCCCGGCCTCCGCACCGCGGCGCACCCCACGCTCCCCTTCGGCACCGTCCTCCGGGTGACCCGCACGGACACCGGGCGCAGCGTGCGCGTCGTGGTCAACGATCGCGGCCCCTACGCGAAGAAGCGCATCGTCGACCTCGCCCAGCGGGCGGCGCGGCGCCTCGACATGATCGACGCGGGCGTGGCGCCGGTGGAGCTGCGCGTGGTGGGGTGCCGGCGCCGGTATGGAAAGTGTGGGTGAGGGGCCCCGGTTGGCGCGCCCGTCGACCCTGCCCGTTGGGCATGCGCGTCCTCCCGGCGTAGGAGGCGCGCATGGACGAACTCTCCGGCCCCTCGCCGGTCGGTCGACCGGTGGTCCCGCCCGCGAAGGACCCCGTGCTCGACGGCAAGTGCCACGGTTGCCGCATGCCGGTCTTCGCGTGCTTCTGCGCGGAGATCCCGGTGGTGGAGACCTTGACGCGCTTCGTCCTGGTGCGGCACACCGCCGAGATCGCGCGCACGTCGAACACCGGGCGCGTGGTCGCGCGGGCGCTTCCGAATTGCACGATGGTCGATCACGGCGTGGCCGGCCAGCCCCTCGACCTCACCGGGCACGTCGGCGCGGACGCGTGGGTCCTGTACCCGGGCGGGGCGCCGGCGCGGGAGCCCACGTCGATCCGCACCATCGTCGTGCTCGACGGGAGCTGGTCCCACGTGCGGTCCATGCGCCGGCGCATCCCGCCGCTCGGCGCGCTCCCCTCCTTGTCGCTGCCCGCGCCCGCGATCGCGCCGCTCCGCATCCGGCGCTCCCCCGAGCCCGAGCACCTCGCCACGATCGAGGCGGTGGCCGCCGCGCTCGACTTCGTGGGCGAGCCGGGGCCGGCCGCCCAGCTGCGGGCGATCTTCGCGCTCATGGCGGGGCGGATGCGCGACCTGCGCGGGTTCGAGATGCCGCCGAAGCGGCGCTAACCGCCGCGGAGCTTGCGCAGGAGGCCGCGGAGGCGCGACGGGCGCGCGGGCCCGGATTGCGCGGCGGTGCCGCTCGACGGGGCGGTTCGGCCCGACGACACGGGCGGCTCCAGGGCCACCGCGGCGGCGGCCACGATGAGGGCCTCGATGGCGTCGTCGTCGCGGATCCCGGGGCCGAACAGCGGGGTGGCGCCGGCCTCGACCGCGTCGGCGCCGGGCACCCACACCCAGTCGGACGGATCGAGGCCCGCGAGGACCTCCTCGCGCAGGAGCGTGCGCCGCACGGGCACGCTGCCGCGGCCGTCGTACACGAGCCGGCTCACGAGCCGCCCGGCCTCGAAGCGCGCGTGGCCACCGGCGGCGTTGACCTCGTCGTAGAAGAGGTAGACGGCGTGCCCGTGGCGGGCGGAGAGGGCCTCGCCGAGCACGCGCTCGAGATCGTCGGCGCCGGGGAGGTCCTGCTGGTCGAGCAGGAGGAGGCCGCCCACCTCGAACAGGCGCAGCCCCACGTGGGTGTAGGGGCGGCCGTCGCGGGTGCCGTGCCCGACGCGCAGGGCCTCGTCCCCGCGGAGCTCGTCGACGTTCACGCCGGGCGCGCCCCAGAGCACCTCCCCGATGGCGGAGGCGGGGACGTGGCCGGGGAGGAACAAACCGGTGTTGCGGTCGGACACCTAGTTGTCGAGCTCGCACCACGAGGCGGTGAAGCTCGCGGTGATGTCGCCCTCGTCGCCGCCGTCGTCGCCGATCAGCTCGCCGTCGAGCCGGCCGGCGGCCGAGCGTTCGTCCGCCACGCGGGTGAATTCGAGATCCCCGTCGGCGAGGGTCCAGCTCTCGTTGTCGGAGTCGTAGTCGCTCGCGGAGAGGCCGCAGCCGTCCTCGAGGTCCTCCTTCACGTCCCACTTGTCGAGGATGTTCGCGTAGGGGCTCTCGCCGAAGTAGGTCACGCTGCCGCCGAGGGCCCGCTCGGGGTCACCCACCTCGTAGGTGTCCTCCTCGGGCACGCTGCCATCGGCATCGAAGACCCCGAGCGACAGGTAGTGCGCGCCCTCGTGGTACAGCGCATCCCCCGCGCGGGCGTAGGCGAAGATGGGCTCCTTCGCCTGCTCGCAGTAGTCGCTGTCGGTCAGGTCGAGGTCCGCGATGTCATTCCACGCCTCCTCGTAGATCTCCAGGTAGGCCTGCGTCTTGGCGCAGACGCCGCCCACGTTGGACAACATGAGGAAGTCCTGGCCGGACTCGGAGGAGTGGAACCAGACCGCCGAGGCGGCGCCTCCGAACGGGTCGAGGTCCTCGACGGACACCGAGCCGGCGCAGCCGACGAGGGCGAGCAGCGAAATCGAACGGGCGATGCGGACCATGGATGCTCCAACTCGAGCCGTGGAGGATACCCCCGGCGTGTCGCGGGCGCGCGCCGGATGGCGGCACGCTCCGCTACCGGTCGATCTCGCACCACGACGCCGAGAAGCTCGCCTTGATCTCGCCCTCGTCGCTGCCGTCGCTGTCGGCGAGCTCGCCTTCGAGCCGGCCCCCGACCACGCGCTCGTCGGCCACCTGGCCGATCTCGAGCTCGCCGTCCTCGAGGTACCAGAGGTCGATGTCGCTCTCGAGATCGCTCGCCGAGAGTCCGCAGCCGTCCTCGAAGTCCTCGTCCGGATCCCACTCCGCGAGGATGTTCGTCCACGCGCTCTCGCCCAGGTAGGACACGGTGCCGGAGAGGGACCGCTTGTCGCCGTCCACCTCGTAGGTGTCCTCGTCGGGCTCGCTGCTGTCGCCGTCGCGCACCCCGAGCTCGAGGTAGTGCGCGCCGTCGTGGAACAACGCCTCCGCGGCCCGGGCGTGCCGGAACATGGGCTCCATGGCCTCCTCGCAGTAGTCGTTGTCGAACACGTCGAGGTCCTCGGCGGCGTCTTCCAGCTCCTCGGCGGTCTCGACGTAGGCGGTCCACTTGCCGCAGAGGCCCACCACGTTGGAGAGCACGATGCTGTCGTAGTCGGAGTCGTCCCAGTGGAACCACACCGCCGAGGCCGCGCCCCCGAACGGGTCGAGGTCCTCGACCGCCACGGAGCCGGCGCAGCCGACCAGGGCCAAGAGGGGGATCAAGCAACAAATGCGGACCATGGGGAGCTCCATCGTGCCCGCGACGTACCCCGTCCCCCGAGGGCGCGCCCCCCGCCCGCCTGCCCGTGAAGGCGGGAGTACACTCGCCGGCGTCGATGCCGCCCCGCCGCCCGCTCCACGCATCCTGCCTCGCCGACGCCCTCGGTGACGCCGGGCCGCGGCTCGTGGCCGCCCTCTACGCGCGGTGGGCCACCGAGCGGGACGCCCCCGGCGCCGGGTGGCTCGACCTGTTCCGGCTCGCGCAGGGCGACGCGACCCAGCGGGGCATCCTTTCGGAGCGCGGCGCCGCGCTCGCGGTCATGGTCGGGGCCCCGGTGGACGGCGAGGACGCGCAGCACGGCGCGATCCTGGCGGCGCAGACCGCGGTGGCGCTCGTCGCCCGGCTGCTGGCGCTGCGGGTGACGGAGCCGCTCGCCCCCGCGGATCCCGGCCTCGCGACGCTCCGGGGCGCGTCGGACGCGGCGATCCACGCCGCGCTCGCCCAGGCGGGGCGGACCCTCGAGGATCGCGGCGTGCGGGGGCTCCTGGAGGGGGATCCGTTCGGATGGGCCGTGCGCTCGGACGCCTTGGCGGGGAGCGGCGCCGCCGCCCCCGCGCGGGACGCCGCCGATCGTTCGCTCGCCGACGCCCTGCGTGCCGTGATCGCCGTCGTCGCGGCGCTCCCGACGCCCGCGCTCCGAGAGGGCGCGCCGGTCGGGGCGGCCGAGGACCACTTCGCCGCACTCACCCAGGCGCTCGTGCCGGCGCCCGTCCGCCACGCCCTCGGCGAATTCTACACCCCCGCGTGGCTCGCCGACCTCGTGGTGGACGGCGCCCTCGCGCACGCCGGCCCGCCCTCCGGTTGGCGCGGCCTCGACCCCTGCTGCGGGTCGGGGGCCTTCCTGCTCGCGCTCGCCCGCCGCGTGCTCGCCGAGACCCGCGCCGCCCCCCGCGCCGAGCGGCTCCGCGCCGTGCTCGACCGCATCGCGGGCGTCGACGTGCACCCGCTCGCCGTGCTCACCGCGCGCGTCAACCTGCTCGTCGCGTGCGCGCCGCTGCTCGCCACCTGAGATGCCGTGTCCATCGCGGTCGTGCGCGGGGACGCCACGCTCGCGGGCCTGCCCCCTCGCGCCGCCCCCCTCGCCGCCCCCCTCGCCGCCCCACACGGCGGCCCCCTCGTCGACCCCGGCGCCCCGCTCGCCCTCGTGCCGCCCGACCTCGGGCGCTTCACCGTGGTCGTCGGCAACCCGCCGTGGGTCGACTGGAAGCGCCTCCCGCCCGCCCAGCGCGCCGCCCTCCGCGACACCGGCGTGGCCCGCGCGCTCTACTCGGGCGACGGCTTCGTCGGTGGCGTGAGCCTGAACGTGTGCGCGATCGTCGCGAGCGTGGCGGCGGATGCGTGGCTCGCGGAGGGGGGCGTCCTCGGGCTCCTCCTGCCGCGGTCGCTCGCGATCCAGCCGAGCTACGCGGCGTTCCGGGCGCTCCGTCGCAAGGACGGCGGGCGGCGGCACGTCGTGGCCTTCGACGACTGGTCGGGTGTCGGCCACCCCTTCGCCCCCGTGAGCGAGCGCTTCCTCACCTGGTACGTCGGGGACCGCGCCCCGGGCGACACCGTGCCCGTCACCCACCATCGACGGCGCCCCGGGGTGGATCCCGGCGCACCCGGCGGGCTCGTCCGCGACCCCGGGGTGGCTGGCCCGGTGGGCGCCGGAAACGCCTTCACCTTCGCGACCGACCGCGCCGAGCTGCGCCGCTTCGATGCCATCGCGGGGGAGTGCGCCTACGTCGGCCGCGAGGGCGTCGAGTTCTACCCGCAGGAGGTGTGGCTCTTCGAGGTGCTCGGCCCCGCGGGCGGTGGGCGGGTGCGCGTGCGGAACTTCCAGGGCGGGAAGTCCCGGTACCGGGTGCCCGCGCGCGAGCTGGAGCTCGAGGCCGCCTGGCTCCACCCGCTCGTGAAGGGCGTCGACGTCGGCCGGTTCCGCGTCGCGACGAGCGGGCTGGTGGTGCCGTTCCCCTACGCGCCCGGCGCGCGGCTCCCCGTCCCGATCGCGACCCTCCGGGAGGAGGCCCCGGCCCTCGCCGCGTGGCTCCACGAGCACGCCCCGCTCCTCGGGGCCCAGTCCGCCTACAACGCGCGCATCGTCGGGCGCGCCGACGCCGAGCCCCACGCCCTCGCGCGGGTCGGGCGCTACTCGTTCGCCGACACCTGGGTGGCGTTCCGCGACAACACCACCTGGGGCGCCTCCGTCGTCACGCGGCTCGACACGACGTGGGGCGGCCCGCGCGCCCCGCGGTTCCAGAACCACGCCGTGTCGATGTGCGAGCGCGCCGACGGCGCCTTCCTCGCCGAGGAGGAGGCCCACTACGTGTGCGCCGCGCTGAACGCGCCGATCGTGGGGCGCTTCCTCGCGGCCTCCTCCGACGCGCGATCCTTCAAGATCCGGCCGCCCGTGCGCGTGCCGCTCCACGACGCCGACAACCCGCTCCACGCGGCGCTGGCGGCGTTGTCGCGGCGGGGGCACGCGGGGGAGGGTGTCGACGGGGAGCTCGACCGGGCGTACCTGCGGGTGGTGACGGAGGGGTAGGCGACAGCCCGATCCGGATCCGGGGGGCGTTGCGGGGGCCCCCCCCGCACGGTCGCGCCCGCGCAGCGGGCGTGACCGCATGGCAGCGGAGCGCCTCCCGGAGATAGTGACAGGGCCATGCCGACCCCGCCCGTCGTCCACCGGGGCCTCGTGTGGCTCACCACCGACCCGAAGTCCCTCGATCTCCTCCTCGCCGACCCGCAGCTCGGAAAGCTGGTTGCCGCGCGGCCGGCCCCGGGCCTCGCCGCGATCCGCCCGGCCGACGAGGCCCGCTTCACCGCGCGCCTCGCCAGGATCGGGCAGGTGCCGCGACTGGTGGAGGGCGCGTGAACCTCGACGAGGTGCTCGACGGCTACGCGTCCGACGCGCTCGGCGCGATGCTCCGGGTCTGGGACGCCGCGAGCGCGAAACGGGTCGTCACGAAGGCGGACCGCCTCCGTGCGATGCGCGCGATCCTGTCGGATCCGGCGCAGATCGGCGCGGCGCAGTGGACGGAGGCCGAGCGGACCGTCCTCGCGATCCTGTGGCGGATGGAGCCTCGGCGCCTCGCGCCGCTCGGGGCCCTGTGCCGCGGGCATGGGGTGGAGGGCTTCGACGAGGTCCTCACCACGCTGCTGACGTGCGGGGCGATCCTCTGCGCGGAGCCGCAGTGGGGTGGAAAGGTCTCCATCCGGAGCATCCAGGAGCGGGACGACGCGGCAGTGCGGATCGCGCCGGGGATCCTCGAGGCGCCGCGCCTCGATCCGCCCGCGCCGCTCCGCCTCGCTCCGGTGCCGCCCGAGCACATCCGCGAGACGAGGCTCGGACGCGGCCCGGAGACGGCGGCGCAGCTCCTGGCGTTCGTGGCCCTGGCGGGGCGCAGGAAGCTCAAGGTCACCAAGGCGGGCGAGCTCTCGACGCCCGCCGAGACGCTCATCGCGCGCGAGCTGGGCGTGAACGCCACCGCGACGTCCTGGCTCCTGACCCTCGGCATCGCGGCGAGGATGGTCGAGGTGCGGGACGGCGCGTTGGTCCCCACGGAGGGCCTCCCCATCGCGGGCCTCGGCCTTGGGGGCCTGCTCGCGGGCCTGTACGAGGGCTACCTCGCGCGCGGCGCCTGGCGGGACGACCTCGACCTCGACGACCCCTCGGCCAACGCCTGGATGGGGGTGTGGCGGGGGAGCTCGTCGGAGGGCGCGGGCCTGGCCCGGCCGGTGCTCCACGGGCTGCTCCGGCGCCTCGACACGCCCGGCTGGGTGCGCCTCGACGACCTCGTGGACGCCGCGCTCGTCGTGGATCCGCTCCTCGGCGTGCGCGCGGCGCGGCGGCCCTTCGACGAGCGCATCTCCGCGCCGAGCCGCCCCTCGGAGCGGCTCCGGCAGCGCGAATTCGCGCGGGGGGCCTACGTCCAGGCGGCATGGCGGCTCGGGATCCTGGACGTGGCGACCACCGGGGACGCCTGGCACCGCCCCGCGCAGCTCGGCCGGGACTACGAGTACGACAGGCGCTTCCGGGACGTCGCCCTTTACGCGAGGGCCGGGAGCGAGTCCCTGCCGCGGTGGACGGCGCCGCCCTGCGACCTCTGCGTGCGCGTCTCGGCCCTGGGCCGGCACATCCTCGGCCTGGAAGCCGAGGCGGCGCCACCCGAGGTCGTGGTCGGGCTCCACGTCGGGATGGACTTCGAGATCGTCGCGCCGATCGTGGGCACGCCGCCGACGCTGCTCTTCCGCCTCGACCTCGCCGCGCGCGGGGTCCCCGTGGGCCCCGGTGACGCCGTGCGCCGCTGGCGCCTCGTGCGGGAGCCCTGGCTGGCCGCGCTCCAGGGCGGGCTCGACGGTGCCACGCTGCTGGCGGACCTCGCGACGGCCGTTGGGCGGCCGCTCCCGGAGAACGTGGTCGCCACGATCGCGGGCTGGTCCTCGGGGTACGGCGGCACGACCCTGTTCGCGGGGCACGATCTCGTCGAGTTCCCGGACCGCGCGGCGCGCGACGCCGTGGCGGCCGAAGGCGCCGGCGTCGCGATCGACGAGCGCTGGCTGCTCGTGCGGCGTGGCACGGTGAAGGGCCGGGTGCTCGACTACGGCGGCATGCCGGCGCGGGTGCTGGACGTGTCGCCCGACGGACACGTGTCCGTCGACCCGTCCGGGGGCGACCTGCTCGTGGGTGCCGAGCTCGACGGGCTCACCGAGGCCTCGCGCGCGGGGCCGCGGCTCACGAAGGCGAGCCTCGCGGGGCGCCGGGCGGACCACGTGCTGATCTGGCTGCGGGCACGCTCGCGCACGCCGATGCCCCCCGGCACGGAGGTGGCCATCCGCGGGTGGTGCGGGGAGCTGCCGCCCGCGCGAACGCAGGCGGTGGAGCTCGTCCAGCTCGGGGACAGCGTGGTGGCCGCGGCGGTCGCCGAGCGGGAGGAGATCGCGCCGTACGTAGCCGGGGTGCTGGCCGGTGGCCTGCTCGTGCTCCGCGCGGGGAGCCGCGCCAGGGTGGTGAAGGCGCTCGCGGGGATCGGGATTGCGGCGCAGGAAGGGCTGGCGCTGCCGAGCCGGTGACCGCCACGTTCGGCGCGCCGCGCCCCACCCACGCCGACCCCCGGAACGTTAGCCGGTCGGGATGTCCCTCCTCGCCCTGCTCCTGCCCGTCGTCATCGCGCCCGCCCACGCCGTCGAGGGAATGTGGGAGCCCGCCCAGCTCCCGTCGCTCGCGGACCCGCTCCGCGCCGCGGGCTTCCCCGGGGATGCCGCCGGGCTCGCGCGCCTCGACGCCGCCCCGCTCGGCGCGATCGTGTCGACCGGCGGGTGCACGGCGTCGTTCGTCTCTCCCGACGGCCTGCTCGTCACGAACCACCACTGCGTCGTCGACGAGCTCCAGCAGGCGCAGCAGGACGGCGAGGATCTCGTCGCCACCGGCTTCTACGCGCCGACGCGGGCCGAGGAGCGCTCCGGGGGCCCCGCCTCGCGCGTGTACATCACCGAGTCGACGGTCGACGTGACCGCCAAGGTGATCGGCAAGCTGCCCGCCAGCCTCTCGGATCTCGACCGCAAGGCCCGCATCGACGACGCCACGAAGAAGCTCGTGGCGGGGTGCGAGAAGGCGAGCCCCGGCCGCCGGTGCTCGGTCGCCCCCTTCTACGAGGGGCTCCGCTACTCGCTCGTCACCCAGGTGGAGCTCCGCGACGTGCGCGTGGTCATGGCCCCGCCCGACAGCGTGGGCAACTACGGCGACGAGATCGACAACTGGCACTGGCCCCGCCACTCGGGCGACTTCGGGTTCCTCCGCGCCTACGTCGGCCCCGACGGCAAGCCCGCCGACTACGCACCCGGGAACGTCCCCTACCGCCCGGCCCACACCCTCGCGATCGAGCCCGCGGGCGTGAACCCCGACGGGTTCGTGATGGTCGCGGGCTACGCGGGCCGGACCCAGCGCTGGCTGACCGGCCTCGAGATCGAGCGCGCGGCCACGATCGGCATGCCGCGCCGCGTCGCGCGGTCCGAGTGGCTACTGGACCTGTACGCGCGGATGGTGGCCGAGGACCCCACCGCCGAGCCGCTGCTCAACGTGTCGCGCGGCTACGTCTCGAACGGCCTGTTCAACAACAAGGGCGCGCTCGACGGCTTCGCGCGCGCCGGCGTCGTGGAGACCGCCAAGGCGCGGGACATCGCACTCGACGCCTGGGTGGCCGCCGATCCCGCTCGCACCGAGAAGTACGGCGCCGCGATCGCCGAGCTCCGCACCGTGCTCGTCCGGCGGGACGCCACGCGCGACCGCGACGACGTGCTCGCCTGGATCGGCCGCTCCGACCTCGTCTCCGCGGCCCGCACGCTGCTCCGCGTGGCCGAGGAGCGCCAGAAGCCCGACGCGAAGCGCGAGATCGGGTACCAGGCCCGCGACCTCCCCCGGGTGGAGGCCCGCCTCGTCGGGATGCAGAAGTCGCTCCACCTCGAGACGGAGCGGCGGTACCTGCGTGCGCTGCTGCTCGAGGCCGCGCGGTTGCCGCCGGAGCAACAGTCCCCGGAGCTGATGGGCTGGCTCGGCGCGGGCACGGACCCGGCGAACGTGGAGGCGCGGGTCGACGCGGCGCTCACCCGCCTGTTCACCGACTCCGCGATCGACACGGTGGCGGAGCGCGAGGCCCTGTTCTCGGCGCGTGCGCCCACGATCCGTGCGTCTACCGACGGGTTCCTCTCCCTCGCCACCGCGCTCTGGCCCTACGACGAGGCCCGCCGCGCCGAGGGCAAGGCCGACGCCGGCGCCGTCGCCCGCCTCAGGCCGCTCTACGCCGACGCCCTGCGCCAGATGGATCCGGCGCGGAGCTACCCCGATGCAAACAGCACCCTTCGTGTCACGTTCGGCACGGTCCAAGGCTACGACGGGCGCGACGGGGTGCGGTATCTCCCGCAGACCCGCCTCGAGGGCATCGTGGAGAAGGCGGGCCCCGCCCCCTTTCACGCGCCGCCGGCGCTGCTCACCGCGATCCGGGAAGGCAAGCGCGGGCCCTACGGGGATCCGAGGCTCGGTAGCGTGCCTGTCAACTTTCTCTCGGACCTCGACATCACGGGGGGCAACAGTGGGTCGCCAACGGTCGACGCGAAGGGGCGCCTCGTCGGCCTCGCCTTCGATGGAAACTACGAGGGCATCGCGAGCGACTGGCTGTTCGACCCGCGCTACGCCCGCACGATCCACTGCGACATCCGCTACGTCCTCTACTACCTGGACGCGGTGGCCAACGCCGATGCGCTCCTCACGGAGCTCGGGCAGACCCCCTCCCTGTAATTGAACGCCGAGGAGACACCCGGGGTCGATCCGGGTGTCTACCGCGCGCGTTCCATTGGTAGGACCCGCCCTACGTACACCAACGAATCCATTTTCTCGGCCGCCTTGCCGGCATGTCAGAAAGTGTAGACTCTTGTGGTGCGAGCTCGGCTGGACCGGACGGGCTCGCAAGCGGAACGGGCGGCGGGGGGCTGCGTCGTCCGCTTCAACACCGGACGGAGATATGTAACCATGCATCGCATCCTCGGGATGCTCTTCCTCGCTGGCATTGGCGGCTGCGCCGATTCCTTCGCCGACAAGACGGATGATGCCGCGCAGGCCCAGACGGAGGCCGACGCGGACACCGACGCGGACACCGACGCCGACACCGACGCCGACACGGACGCGGACACGGACTCCGACACGGACGCGGACACCGACGCCGACACGGACGCCGACACCGATACGGACACGGACACCGACACCGACACCGACACCGATACGGACACCGATACCGACACGGACACCGACACCGACACCGACACCGATACGGACACGGACACCGACACCGACACGGACACGGACACGGACACGGACGTGGATGGCTGTGTGCTCACCCAGGGCTTCTGGAAGAACCACTTCGACGAGTGGCCCGAATTCACCACCATCACCCTCGGCGACGAGCAGTACACGCCGGCGGAGCTCCTCGCGCTGCTCGAGCTCACCCCCAGCGATCCCGAGGACCCGGGCGCGGACGCGAGCGTCATCCTCGCGCACCAGCTCATCGCCGCGAAGCTGAACATCCTCAACGGTGCCGACGACTCCGAAATCGCCGACGAGATCGCCGCCGCGGACGCCCTGCTCGCCCCGCTCAGCGGTGAGCTGCCCTACGACATCGCGCCCGACTCCGACCTCGGCCAGCAGATGATCGAGCTCGCCGGTGAGCTCGCCGACTTCAACGAAGGCGACCTCAACGTCCCCAGCTGCGATGAAGAGAGCAGCGAGACCCTGATCGAGCGCGTGGTCCGCGTGTTCTCCGAGCTCTACCGCCTGTAGACCGGTCCAAGTGGCGACGAGGGGGTGGAGTGCCCGAGGCTCCACCCCTTTCGACGTCTCCAATGCGGTCCGGCGCCCGGGGGGCGCCCTCGTGGCCCGCATCACTGCCCATCCCCAGGGGTCAGTCGCACCGACCCGGGAGGTTGCCGTCCAACCACGCGGCGCGCGCCAGCGTGAACGTGTTCAGGTAGGCCAACTCGTCCGCCCACGTGGCGCCGACGTACCAATTGGGCCAGATGTTGACACCGAGCGTGGCCCAACGCGCGTGATCCCTCTGTTCCGCCTCGGCGAGGGGGAGCACCAGGGCCTCGATCGTGGTGGCGAGCGCGTTGTCACCGAGCACCCCGAGGCGGAGCTCGTTCCACCGGCAGCGCAGCGGCCCGGTGAACCGCTCGTCCCGCAGCACGCGGATCCACCAAGACGGGATCTGGTGCCAATCCTCGCACACGTCCTGGGCCTCCCAAACGAGCCCCTCCGGGTTCCAGCCGTCACAAAAATCCGCGTTCCCCCAAGCGATGTTGAAGTCCCACAGCGGGCCGGCGTGGAGCCGGCCGCCCATCGCGTCGGGGGCCTTGTGGAGGAAGGCGCTCCGCCGAAAGGCGTCGACGTTGCGCGACAGCTCGTTGACGAGGACGAAGTCGACGAAGGAGGGCACGTCGATCCACGCCGCGGGATCCTCGCCGTGGGCGATGGCGTCCTCGAACCGGTTCATCCACCCCCGGAGCCAGGTCAGCTGCTCGGGGGTGATCTCGTCTTCGCTCGGGTCCTGGAGCTCGTAGATCTCCCCGCGTTCGGTGGTGAACCCGGCGCCGCCGTCCGTGCCGCCCTCGATCTTGAACAGGTAGCCCCCGGAGAGGTCCCCGCTCGGGAGCGGGTCGGGGAGGTCGACCCGATCCGGATCGAGCTCCACCTTCTCGGTGACCTGGTAGATGCCGGCGTACACACCGTCGACGAAGGCCTCGGCGAAGCGGACCCGCGGCGCGTAGTGGCCCATGCGCCGCGAGAGGCCGTAGGCGAGCGCGTCGCGCACGTAGGTCTTGTCGGTGTAGGGGCCGTAGAGGACCCAGTCGGCCTCCGGCGGCAGGCCGAGGAGGGCGACCGCGCGGTCGGCGCCGAGGTCGTCACGGAGCTCCAGGTTGTACGAGTGCTTCGGGAAGAGCCGGGCCGACGACATCCCGCGGATCTCGACGGCGGCGAGGCTCTCGAGCGCCCGGGGCGCGTCGGACAACCCCCCCAGCGTGCCGTCGTGCTCCAGGATGATCTCGACCGTCGCCTTCACGCGGACGTCGGCCACGATGGGATCCTCGGCTTGCAGCAGGACCAGCGGCAAGGGCGTGCCGGGGGTCCAGCCTCCGGTGTCGGCCGGCGGGGCGTCCCCCAGGAGCGAGGGCGGCGGATCGGTCTGCTCGCTGAAGAGGAGGGGAGAGGGAGAAGTAGGCGTACAACTGGCGAGAAGGGCGAGGAGCACGGGCATCCGGGAGCCCTAGTCACCGGAAGCCCGGTCGGGGCGGGGAAGCTGGACCCGCGTTCGGAGCGGCGTGGATCTCGCCGTCATGCTTGCGCTACGGCTCCGAACGTGAAAGAAGGGCCGCCTTTGGGCCATCGGTCCCCACCGCAAAGCCCTCCTCGGGGCCACACCTTCCTGCACCGGATCGCGTGAATGGACGGCACTCTCGGTTTCTGGGTCTACTCTCCGGCGCTCGCGGGCGCGCTCGCGCTCGTCATCGCGGCGGCGTTCTACTTCCGTGTCAAGAGCCTCCCGGAAGGCAACGACACGATGAAGCGCATCGCCGGGTACATCCGCGAGGGCTCCATGGCCTTCCTCGCGCGGGAGTACAAGGTGCTCGCGGTGTACACGGTGGTCGTCTTCGGCCTCCTCACCGCCGCCTTCAGTTGGACCTCCGGCGCCTGGTTCGTGGCCGGTGCCTTCCTCTCCCTCAGCGCCGGCTTCGTGGGCATGAAGGCCGCCACGTTCGCGAACGTCCGCACCGCCCAGGCGGCGGCGGGCGGCAGCAAGCCGAACGCGCTGCTCACCGCCCTCGACGGCGGCGCGGTCATGGGCCTCTGCGTGGCCGGCCTCGCGCTGCTCGGCCTGTTCGCGGTCTACATGGTGTACCCGATGGGGGACACCGCCGCGAACGCCGCCCTCGGCAACGCCCTCCACGCCTTCGCCGTGGGCGCCTCCTCGATCGCGCTCTTCGCGCGCATCGGCGGCGGCATCTACACCAAGGCGGCGGACGTGGGCGCCGACATCGCCGGCAAGGTGATCGAGAACATCCCCGAGGACGACCCGCGCAACCCCGGCGTCATCGCCGACAACGTCGGCGACAACGTGGGTGACGTGGCCGGCATGGGCGCCGACATCTACGAGTCCCTCGTGGCCGCCGTGGTCGCGACGATGGCGATCGGCCTCACCGCCGACGACGCCGCGCTCCAGACCCTCATGACCGGCTCGGGCAACGCCCGCGCCATCGCCGTCGGCCTCCCGATCATCCTCTCGGCGATCGGCCTCCTGGTGAGCATCGTCGGCATCTTCGTCGCCCGCGCCATGCGCAACAGCGCCCCCGCGGTCGTGCTCCGCGCCGCGATGGTGCTCCCGCCCATCGTCCTCGTGATCGTGACCGGCGTGCTGCTCCCGTCCTTCGGCGTCTCGCAGAACGTCACCATCGCCCTCGCGGCGGGCGCCATCGGCGGCGCGGCCATCGGCCTCATCACCGAGTACTACACGGGCAGCTTCAACCCGGTGAAGCGCGTGGCCGAAGCCGCCAAGACCGGCGCCGGCACCAACGTCATCCGCGGCATGGCGGTCGGCATGGAGTCGGTGGCGACCTGCCTCCTCCTCGTGGCCGGCGTGGCGGTCGTCGCCAACGTGTTCATGGGCGCCCTCGGCCTCTACGGCATCGCCCTCGCCGCGGTCGGCATGCTCGGCGGCACCGCGATCGTCATGACGGTCGACGCGTACGGGCCCATCTCCGACAACGCCGGCGGCATCGCCGAGATGTCCGGCCTGCCCCCCGCCGTGCGCGAGATCACCGACGAGCTCGACGCGGTCGGCAACACAACCGCCGCCATCGGCAAGGGCTTCGCCATCGGCTCCGCGACCCTCACCGTGGTCGCCCTCTTCTCGGCCTACAGCCTCGAGGTCGGGCACGCCCGGGAGGTCGCCGGCCTCCTGCCGATGAACCTCGCGCTCGACAATCCGGAGATCCTCATCGGCCTGCTCGTGGGCGCGGTGATGCCGTTCATCGTCAGCGCCTCCACGATGCTCGCGGTCGGAAACGCCGCCGGCGCCATCGTCCTCGAGATCAAGCGCCAGTTCGACACCATCCCGGGCCTGCGCGAAGGCAAGGCCGAGCCCCAGCCGAAGGCGATCGTCGACATCGCCACGTCGGCCGCGCTCTCCCAGATGATCCTCCCCGGCCTCGTGGCCGTGGCGGGCCCCGTGGTCATCGGCCTGATCGGCGGCCCCGCCGCCCTCGCCGGCGCGCTCGCGGGTGCGCTCGCGGTGGGCGCCTCGATGTCGCTGTTCATGGCGAACGCCGGCGGCGCCTGGGACAACGCGAAGAAGTTCATCGAGAAGGGCGGCCTCCCCGGGCACCCGAAGCGCTCGGACACCCACAAGGCCGCCGTCGTCGGCGACACCGTGGGCGATCCGTTCAAGGACACGTCGGGCCCCGGCGTGGCCATCCTCATCAAGGTCATGAGCGTCGTCTCGTTGCTCATCGCGCCGCTCGTCGCGACCATCGGCGGGTAGCCGGCCTCGTTCGCCGGCTCGCGAGGCCGCCCCCCGGGACCCCGGGGGGCGGCCTTCGCCGTTTTTGGGATGCGGACTTGTTTGGCGCAGGGTGGCGCCTATCTGCTTGAGGATGGATCGTGCCGCGGTAGAGTTCCTCAAGGCGGCCGCGCGGCGTCCGCTCGGCGTAGCAACCGTGTTTCCCACGTCGGGCGCGTTGGCGAAACGGCTCGTCGGCGTGGCGACCGGGCGGCCCGGCGCCTCGGTGATCGAGCTCGGCGCGGGAACGGGCGCGATCACCCGGCACCTCGCGGAGGCGGCGCCCGGCCGGGTGACCGCGCTCGAGATCGACCCGGAGATGGTGCGCTTCCTGCGCGGCCGCTTCCCGGACGTTCGGGTACGCTGCGCGCCCGCCGAAGCGCTGGGCACGGAGGTCGCGCCCGCCACGGTCGACGCCGTGGTGGCGAGCCTGCCGTGGACCATGCTGTCGACGGTCACCCAGGAGCAGATCCTCGCGGCCGTGCACGCGGCGCTGGCCCCGGGGGGCGTGTTCGCCACCTACCTCTGCCTCAACGCCTACCTCAACCCCAAGGCCCGCACGTTCCAGGCGCGGCTCCGGGCGTGGTTTCCCCAGGTGGAGGAGGGGCCCGTCGAGTGGCGCAACCTGCCCCCCGCCGTGCCCTGGTTCGCGTGGACGTCGCGCGCGCCGTAGCTCCCTGGGCGCGCACCCTCGGCGCTACGGGCCCGCCTAGGTGTCCAGGTCGGACGCGGGCTCGCGCGGGTCCACGCGCGGATCCTCCGCCGCCGGGAGGTGGAAGACGAGCCGCGCGCCGCCCTCGGGCGGGCTCTCGGCGGCGATGTTGCCGCCGTGCCGATGCAGGACCGCGTGGCTCGTCGCGAGGCCGAGGCCCTTGGCCGAGGGCTTCGTGGTGAAGTAGGGGTCGAACACGCGGGGGAGATGCTCCGCGGGGATGCCCGGACCCTGGTCGTGCACGGACACGGCGACGTACCGCCCGGGCCGGAGCGGCAGGGGGTCTCCCGGGCTCACGTCGACGTTGCGCGCGGTGATCCGCACCTGTCCGCCGTCCGGCATCGCCTGGTGGGCGTTGGTCACGAGGTCGTGGACCACGCGGCCGATCTGGGTCCCGTCGGCGATCGCCCGCCAGAGCCCATCGGGCGTGTCGATGGTGACGCGCACCGGCGACCCCTGGAGCGCGAGGCCGCTGGACGTGTGGAGGATGGACGGCAGCGCGGTCACCGCCGCGATCAACGGCGAGCCGCCCTGGGCCAGCGCGTGGAGCTGGCGGGTGAGCGTCTTCGCGTGGTCGCAGGCGCGGACCGCGGCGACGGTGTAGCGCCGGGCCGCGTGGTCGACGCCGAGGTGGCGCTCCGCCACGCCGAGGTTCATGACGATCGCGGTGAGGACGTTGTTGAAGTCGTGGGCCACGCCCTTCGCCAGGACCGCGAGCGCTTCGAACCGGCCCACCCGCGCCTGGTCGGCGTCCAGGCTCGAAGGGCGTATGCGCGCGGCGAACAGGGCGGCGAGGAGCCCCGCCGCGAGGAGCTCCACCTCGCCGAAGGTGCGCGGCCGGTCGGTGGCGACGAGGAGCGCGCCGGTGAGGCGCCCGTGGCGGGTGAGTGGTGCCAACGCGAGGGCCCCGATCCCTTCAGCGCGCATCGAGGCCCTCAGCGCCTCGGGCGCACCCTCCCCCACGTCCGCGAAGGACACCGCGGTGGGATCCCGGGCGTCGGGCGGCCACGGGAGGTGCTGGCCGACGGCCTCTCCGAAGGCCCGGGTCAGGCCGCGCGAAGCGTGTACCCGCGGGCCGCCGCTGTCGATCTCCAGGCCGTCCATCTCCAGGATCGCGGCGCGCTCGACGTCGAGGAGCTCGGCCAGGCCCGCGAGGGCGGCGGTGCGCACGTCGTTGACGGTGTCGGCGCGGTCGAGCCGCGCCGAGACGCGCTGGAGCGTGCGCAGGACGTTGAGATCACTGGATTCCATCGTCCACTGATAGCACGCTCGTCCTCGCGGTCCCGTTCGTTTGGGCTCCGTCGCATTTCTCCGATAGAGCGCACCCACCGTGGCCGACGCCTCCGACCCGACTCCGCCGCTCGACGCCCTCGAACGCCGCGCGCTCCTTCGCCTCGGTGTGCAGGGCGCCGCGCTGCTCACCGCGCTGTTCGGGGTCGGCTGGATCGCGGGCCGTTGGCTGCGGGCCCCGTTGCTGGCGGTGGGCGAGCGGTTCGTCGCGGAGGTCGGGGCCCCCGGCGTGGCGCTCGCCTTCCTGCTCGCCGACGTGGTCCCCGTGCCGATCCCGCCCGACCTCTTCTCGGTGTTCGCGCTCGTCGGCGGCGCGCCCTTCGGCACGATCGTGGCGTGGGGAACCCTCGGGGCGCTCGGCGGGAGCGCGTTCGCGTGGGGGGTGGGGCGCGTGCTGGGGCGGACCGCGTGGTTCCGCGGCGCCCTCGGCCGCCTCGACGAGCGGGTGGCCACGTGGGTCCGCCGGTGGGGCGGCCTCGCGCTGCTGCTCGTCATCGTCTCGCCCCTCCCTTTCGAGGTCGGCGCGTGGACGTGCTCCGCGATGGGGATGCCGCTCTGGCGGCTCCTCGCCTGGGCGTCGCTCCGCGGGTTGCGCATCGCCGCCTGGCTCGCGCTGTTCCGTCTCGGTTGGGTGGACGCGGGGTGATCGACCGGGCTACCCCGCGGTGAGTTGGGCGGTGAGCGTGCCTTCGAGGGCGTCGAGGGAGGTCGCGCAGCCGCTCGGCACCTCCGCCTGGATCCGCTCCCCGCGCAGCTCCCGGGGCGCCGCCGGCCGCCCCGCGCGGGTGAGCGTGTAGGACACCGTGGCCTCGCACGCCTCGCTCCCCCCGTCGGCGCTCCGGACCGGCACCGTGGCCACCCGCACGAACCCTTCGAGCGTGTCCGGGCCCGTGCCCCCGCACGCCGCGGCCACGGCCGGGTCCGCGAGCCCGTCGAGGGTGCCGCCGGTGTCGAGGTGGCCCGTGGCGTGGGCGCCGGCCGCGGCCACGCAGCCCCAGGCGGGCGCCCCCGCGCCCGCGTCGAAGGCCACGCGGAAGCGGGTCACGCTCCGGCGGGGCGCTCCGGCCGAAGGCGGCACCGTCGGGGTGCGCGGACCACCGTCCGCGATCGCCTTGGCCGCGATCGCGTTCACGCCGCCGGGCGGGCGCGGCTCGGTCGGCACGGGGCCGCCCGGGTCCGAGGGCCTCCCGACGGTCTCGACGGGGATGCCGGGCACCGGCGCGGTCGGTCGTACGGCGAGGGTGACGGCGGTGACCGTCGACACGAGGGCGACGGCGCCGAGCGCCAGGATGAGCTTTCGGGAACCGTCCATCGGGGCGCGGTATCGCGCGGGCGACGTTTCTCCAAGGCGCTCGTGGGGCGCGGCGCGGTGACGACGAGAACCCGGCCGGACCCCGCTCAACCGCCGCCGACGGGCGGCAGTCGCGCCCGCCACCACGCGCCGAGCGCCTCGTCACCCCCGTAGGCCCGCACCATCGCGGCCGCGGCGGCCTCCAGGCGCGCGCGGGCCCCGACCGGATCGGGGTCGGCGTGGGCGGCGGCGACATGGGCCGCGGCCTCGTCCCAGGCGACCGGGTCGACCGGGAGCGGGATGGCCTCGACCTGGCGCGCGGAGAGCTTCACCGCGCCGGCCGCGAGCGCCGTGGCGCCGTAGTGCGTCAGCGCCCAAGCCGACGCCGGGGGCCCGAGGAGCACGGCCGCGACGCGCCAGAGGAGGACCGGATCGCGGGGCAGGACGGAGAGGGTGGGCGTCGTGGTGAGCCAGGCGCCGTCGGGATCGGCGAGGGCCTCCAGCACCTTCGTCTGCGTGGCGACGAGCACCTTCGGCACCCGACGCGCGCGCGCCCACGCGGCCAGGCCGCCGTCCCGCTCGAGCGCGGCGAGATCGACCCGCGGCGCGGTCCACGCCCGCTTGCCGAAGCGCACGGGGCGCGCGCCCCACCAGGAGCGCGCGGGGTCGATGTGCCCCGTGAGCACGAGGCGCGGGAAGGCGCGCTCGTCGGCCTCGGCGCGGTCCACCACGTAGGGGACGAGCCCGTAGTACTCGTCGCGGAAGTCGGCGGTCGCAGTCGCGAGATCCCCGAGGGTGCCGCGCGTGCGCAACGTGAGCGGGGGCGCCCCGAGCGCGTCGGCCACGAGGGGGGCCCAGGTCTCGGCCGTCGTCAGCGCCTCGCCGTCGAGCGGGAGCGGCGGGAGCGGCTCGAACGCGAGCCCGTGCGCGCGGACGAGGGTGGCGACCGGCGGCCCGCGACGCAGCGCGAGGGCGGTCACGTACACGGCTGTCCCCGGGAAGACGTGGGCGCCGGACCACCACACGTGGGTGGGCGGGGCGAGGCGGGCGAGCGCGGCGCGCACCCCGCGGGTGTCCTTGGCGGCGAGGATCGACTGGGGCTGGACCATCCCGAGCCGTCCGCCGGGGCGGAGCAGGCCGGCGGCGTGGAGGAGGAGGAGCGCCGCGGTGTCGGTGTAGGCGCCGACCTCGTCGGGGAAGCGCGCCCGCAGGAGCGCGGCGGCCGGGCGCGTCGAGACCGTGCCGTTCTCGAGCTGGTTGAGGAACGGCGGGTTGCCCAGCATCACGTCGAAGCCATCGCGCACGTCGGGGAAGGCTGCCCGCCAGTGGAAGAAGCCGTGGGCGGCGGCGAGGCGGGCGACGAGGCGCCGGGTCGGGGGCGCGAGCGCGGGCGAGCCGAGCGGGTAGTGGAGGTCCGCCGTCGTCGGGGGCGGCGGGGCGTCGGGCGTGCGGGGCCAGAAGAAGGCGGCGCACCAGGCGTCGGCCACGGACTCCGCCCCGGGCTCGGCGGGATGGAGGGGAGGGACGGGACGCTCCGCCCGTCGGGCCCGTTCGGAGCGGTTGCGGGCGCGCCACGCGGTCGCGACGGCGCGGTCGTCCCCGGGGTGGGCGGCGAAGGCGAGATCGGGCAGGCCCGCGGACACGAGGTCGTCGTCCGCGCCGAGGAGGGCGTCGCCGCGGCGGACGTGGGCGGCGAGCGCGACGGCGGTGGCGTGGGCCTCCGAGGCGGAGGTGTCGGGTCCGAGGGTGGCGAGCCACAACGTCGCCTGGCAGAGGAACACGGCGAGCGGATCGAGGTCGACGCCGTGGATGCTACCGCGCACGACGGCGCGGAGGGCGCGGAGGGGGTCGACCGCCTCGCCGGGTGCCGCCCGGTGTGCCGCCACCCGTGCCGCCACCCGCCGCGCGGCGGGGACGAGGAAGGCGCCCGCGCCGCACGCCGGGTCGCAGATCCGGAGGGCGAGGAGCGCTTCGGCGGGGGAGCCGGCTGCCGCGCCGCCTTCGGCCTCGGCGATCGCCGGCGCGAGGGCGGCGTCGAGCAGCCAGTCCACGAGCGGCGCGGGGGTGTAGAAGCTCCCGCTCGACCGCCGGCCTCGCCCGGCGAGGTGGACGGTGAGGACCTCGCCGTCGCGTGTCGGCTCCGCGGCCAGCAGCGCCTCGTGGACGCCCCCGAGCGCGGCGGGATCCAGGTCGGCGAGGGGGCCGAGCGTGGCGAGGAAGGCGACCACCGCCGCGTCCTCGACCTCCGCGGCCAGGAGCGGCGCCAGCAGCCCGTCCGCGCCGAGCGGATCGGCCCCGTCGAGCCCGATCGGACCGAGCGGGCCGCGGGCGGAGAGAGCGTGGACGAGGGTGGGCCAGCGTCGGGAGGTGGGGGCGGGTGGGTCGGCGTCGCCGCGGCGCCGGGCTGCGGCGCCGTGTACGCCTGCGCGGTAGGCGACCGCGAGGAGGGCGCGCAGGAAGGCCACCGCCGTGGCGCCCTCCACCGCCCGTCGCAAGGCGGCGTTGTCCGGGTGCACGAGGGCGGCGCGTGCGAGGCCTTCGACCGCGGTGGTGACGGCACGGGTCGCGATCTCGCGGTCGGAGGGGCCGTCGCCTACCGTCGGGGTGGGGCGGGACGGGCGGGTCAGGGGGCGCCGGCGCGGGCAGAGACGGACATGGCGCGAATGTGGCCGGTGTGGAGCGGGGCGGCAACCGTGCTCCCGGGCGCGGGGCTGGTGGGGGGCGTGCGGGGGCGTGGCGGAGGGCGCGGTGCTGCCGGAGGGCGCTGGGTGGCCGGAAGCGCGCCGCCGAGTGATGGCGCGGGTCGTCCGCGTTCGGGCGGGGTGGTCACCGCCGCGGCACGAAGCATCCTGGAGCTCGCATGCGCCTCCCGTCCGTCGCCCTCCTGCTCCCCGCGCTCCTCGCCGCGTGCGGGCCCGACGACGCGCGCCCGGAGTCGGCGAACCCGACCTCGTCCGTCGCCGGGTCGGACGGTCCCGCCGCGTCGGCGCCGCCGGTGCCGCGCGGGATCGCGGGCCACGACACGACGCCGCACACCCACGCGGCCACCCACGGGGGCGAAATCAAGACCGTCGGCGAGCTGCACGTCGAGGGCCGCTTCATGCGGAGCGGCCTGATGGTGTGGGTCAACGACGCCGCCCAGCAGCCGGTCGACCTCACGTCGGTGACCGGCACCGCCGTCGTGAAGGGGCCCGCGGGCGTCACGACGGTCATGCTCGCGCCGATGGGAGACCACCTCCACGCGGCCCTCACCCTCCCCGAGGGCACGGCCGCCGACGCCGTGGTGACGTTCACCGCGGCCGGCACGCCCGTCCGCGTCGAGTTCCGCACCTCCTCCGTCGGGAGCCTCGCGGAGCACGATCACACCTCGCTCCACGGCGGGGCGGTGAGCATGTGGGGCGACCTCCACGTGGAGTACGTCGCGCTCGGGGGCGAGGCGCGCTTCTACGTGACCGATGCCAGGCGGGTCCCCGTGAAGGAAGGCGTGCGCGGCACCGTGAAGATCGGCGATGCCATCGTGCCCCTCACCTTCGACCCGGTCACCGGCGCGCTCTCCACGCGCTCCATCCCTCCACGGAAGGCCGCGCCGACCGGCCCCGTGACGCTCGACGTGACCGTCGGGGAGAAGTCGTTCTCGCTGGCGTTCGGGGGGTAGGCCATCAGCGCTTGGTCGGCGGGCGCCAGACCTCGACGCGGGGGCGCGGTTCGGCCGGCTCCGTGACGTCGGGCGCCGGGCGGCGGGTCCGCGGCATGATCTGCGTGGCGTCGCCGTCGCCGAGGTCGGGCTCGTCGTCGTCGTCGAGCTCCGCTAGCAGCGCGGCCCGGCGCGCGGCCAACGCGTCGGCGGTGAGGATCATCGTCGCGGCCTCGTCGTCGGTCTCCTCCGGGGGGCGCGGGGCGCGGGGGACCGGCGCCCGGGCCACGGGCGGCGCCGGCGGGCTGGACACCGGCGGAGGGGGCTGGGACTCGGGCGCGGCGCCGCCCGTCTTGAGGACCCGCATCCGGGAGAGCAGATCGGCCGCGCGGGAGTGCCCGTTGCCCGTCGGCGCCGGCGTGGGCGGGCCCTCGTCGACGCGGCGTCGTTCGGTGATGCCGAGCGCGGCGCGCGTGGCCTGGGCGGGATCGCGGGGCGGCGTGGCTTGTTGGGCGGCTTGCGCGTCGCGGGCGGCTTGTTCGGCGGCTCGGGCGGCCTGGTGTGCGGCTTGGGCGGCTTGCGCGCGGAGACGTTCGACCTCGTCCTGGAGCCGCGCGGCCTGATCCTCGAGGAGGAGCTGCGCCCCGGTGAGGTCGATGGCCTCCACCTCCAGCCGCTCCAGGTCGGCCTCGCACGCGCCGAGGGCGACGCGGCGCGCCTCCAGACGGGTGGCGAGCCCCTGTTCCTGGAGCGTCAGGTTCGCGAGCGCCGCCCGAGACACCTCGATGGAGGCTTCGATCTCGTCGATTGCCGCGCGGGGGGCCACGTCCCGTCGTGAAGCCTGCTGCTCGGCGTCGGCCAGTCGGGCGCGAAGGTCGGCGGTTGCCGCCGTGGTGCGATCCTGGGACTGCTCGTTGGCCGCGAGCGCCGCGACGAGCCGCGGCATCAGCTCGTCGGCCTCTGCAATCTCGATGTCGAGGGCGGCGAGCCGGGCCTGCAGGGCCTCCAGGTCCGCGTCGAGGGCCCGAAGGGTGGCGCGGGCTTCTTCTGCGGCTTCGCGGTCCGCGGCTTCGCGGGCACGCGCCGCGTCGATCGCCTCGTGGTTTTCCGCCATTGCCGCGCGCGCCTGGGCGACCGCGGCTTCGAGCGTCGCGACGGTGGCAGTGGCGGCCTCGGCCTCGGCGCGAGCAGCGTCGCCGTTGGTTTCGGCCGTCGCGAGCGCAATTTCGAGCTCCGCGCGCGCGCCGAAACGTTCGGCCATGCGGGCGTCGGCGGCCGCGAGCGTGGCGTCGAGGTCGGCCGCGGCGGCGTCACACTCTGCGAGGTGGGACTCGACCCCGGCGAGAGTTTGCAGATCGGCGGCGTGGCCCTCGGCGAGGGAGGCGCGGGTTGCCTCCAAAGTGGCGAGCGATGCGGTCGCATGGGCCGCACCCGACTCGGCGAGAACCTCTTCGTTCCGGTCGAGCCCGGCGGCGAGCGCGGCGAGGGCGTCGTCGGCCTCCGCGATCTCGTCGTCGAGGGCGCCGAGTCGGGCTTGGTGGGCCTTCAACTCCGCGTCGAGGGCGTGACGGGCCGCTTCGCGCGCCTCGGCCTCGGCCATTTCGTCGGCCGCTTCGCGGGCATACGCGGCGGCAATCGCCCCCTCGTTCCCCGCGATCGCCACCCGAGCCTGGGCGACCGCCGCTTCGAGCGTCGTAACCGTTGCGGTGGTGGCCTCGGCCTCGGCGCGAGCAGCGTCGCCGTTGGTTTCGGCCGTCGCGAGCGCGGCTTCGAGCTCCGCGCGCGCGCCGAAACGTTCGGCCATCCGGGCGTCGGCGGCCGCGAGCGTAGCGTCCAGATTGGCCGCGGCGGCGTCACACTCTGCGAGGTGGGACTCGACCCCGGCGAGGGCGTGTTGATCGGCGGCGTGGCCGTCGGCGATGGAGGCGCGGGCGGCCTCCAGCGCGGCGAGCGAGGCCGCGACCCCGGCACCATCCGCGCCGGCGAGGGACTCCTGGTTCCGATCGAGCCCGGCGACGAGCGCAGCGAGGGCGTCGTCGAGCTCGGCAACCTCGGCATCGAGCGCGGCGAGTCGGACCTGCTGGGCCTGCAGATCGGCGTCGAGCGCGCGAAGCGCGGCCTCCCGCGCCGAAGCCGCCCCCGCCACCAAGCCCACCTCGGCCACCGATGCCACCTCGGCCACCGAAGCCACCTCCCCCACCGAAGGCGCCTCCACCGCAGCCGAAGCCACCGCCCCGGCGCCGCCCCCCCGCTCCGCGATCAGCCGCGCGACGAGCAGCTGGTAGACGGGCAGGGCGTGGGTCTCGGCGGCGAGCGCGTCGCGACTGCGGTCCGCCAGCTCGGGGAGCGCCCCGCGCACCGCCTCGGCGATCCAGGTCGCCCCCGCCGCGCAGGCCGCCGCGCCGCCGTCGAGCGAGGGGAGGAGCTCCCGCAGCACCGCCTCGACCTCGGGCGACCGCGCCGGGAGCGCGTCGGACCACCGCGCGACGAGCTCGGTGGCGACCCGATCGCCGAGGGGGTCGTCCACGGGGACGAAGGCGAGGGCCAGCTCGACGCCGGCGCACCAGATGGCGAGGGCGCGGCCGGCCGGGCCGCAGAACAGCGCCACCGCGCGCTCGGCGGGCGCGCCGCCGTAGGCCTCGGCGACGAGCTCCGCCAGCGCCACGAGGCGGAGCGCGGCGTCGTGACCGTGATCGTCCTCGAGGTCGGCCACGCTCGCCCACTCCTGGTGGGCGTCGAACAGCGAAAGGGCCACGCGCGCGCTCGACGCGACGGAGCGGCGATCGGCCGCGGCGTCCAGCGCCGCCGCCCGGGCGAGGAGCGCGTCGGGGGAGGCCGCGCCGGGGGCCGAGGCGCGCGACGTGTCGCCGTACACCCGCTCGGGAGGGGCCGCCTCGAGCACGGCCGCCACGAGACGGACGACCGGCGCGCCGGCATCCAGGGACGAGAGTTCGCCGAGCGCGTACCGCACGCCGCAGCCTATCGCATCCGCCCGACGCGATGGGCGCGCGCAGGCACGGATGGCATCACCGACCCGTCATGGGCGCGACCCGGCGAGGCGCCGGGTCGGTCCGTTCCGGGGTCGGCGCGGAGCGCCTCCGTCCGCGGGCACGCCGGGGACGGCGCGTCCGCGGGACCGGCCGCCCGAGCGCGGCCGCCCTCCACGCACCTCGCGCCCCGGCGAGGCGCCGGGCCGGCCCCCTCGCGACTCCCTCGCGGGGGGGTGGCGGCGGATCGGACGCAGTGCCATGCCGAACGCCGCATCCCGCGCACAGTGTCGGGTCGAACGCCGCACGGCAGGCGGTCGGGCGGCGATCGGGAGGCCGAAAGGAGCCGAAATCGGCGATCTCGATGATTCCGGCAGCGCTGGTGCGGCGTTCAACCACACACTGTGTTGCGGATGCGGCGTTCAACCCCACTCTGCGTGACGACGCGCCCCCGGGGGCGCGCCCCGGGGGGCCGCCGAGCCGGCAGGACCGCCCGCCCGTGGCCGACGGCCGCGTGGGTCTAGTCCAGGGACTTTCCCATCGGTCGCACGGCGTGCGTGACGTTCGCGCCGAGATCGCGGACGATCTCGGGCCGAACGTCACGCCGCGGAGGCTCAGCCGTGACGTTGACGACGAGATGAGGGATCATCTCGGGCCCAACGTCACGCCTGGGGCGTCGAGCCGTGACGTTCGAGCGGACATCACTCACGACGGGGCGCGCCTTGCGCGGGTCATCGACCCGCTACCGTCCCGCCGCTACCGCCCCACCGCGTACTTCAACGTCCCGTTGGTCACGTCGTAGTAGCTGACGTGCACGGTCCCCGTGCCGTCGACCGCGATGGCGGCGGTGGCCACCTGGAGATCGCCGCGGGTCTCGTCGTCGTGGGCGATCCAGGGGGTGTCGCTCGCGTCGAAGGTCAGGGCGGTCTCGACGCCGCGCGGCAGGACCGCCCGCCCGGCTCGCGGCCGCGTGGCTCGATCGTCGCGCGTTCGGGCGGTGCGTGACGGACATCACTCACGACGTCGCGCGCAACGTCACGCGCGGGTCAACGACCGCTACCGTCCCGCCGCTACCGCCCCACCGCGTACTTCAACGTCCCGTTGGTCACGTCGTAGTAGCTGACGTGCACGGTCCCCGTGCCGTCGACCGCGATGGAGGGCGCGCGGCCCACGTCACCGACGGTGTCGACGTCGAGGATGGTCCAGGCGCCGTCCTTGGCGGTGGCCACCTGGAGATCGCCGCGGGTCTCGTCGTAGTAGGCGATCCAGGGGGTGTCGCTCGCGTCGAAGGTCAGGGCGGTCTCGACGCCGACGGCGCCGACGCTGTCGACGGTCTCGAGGGTCCAGGTCTCGTCGGCGTCGCGACACCCGTAGACGAGGTCGGCCGAGTCGGTGGCCTGGTAGGCCACGCAGGGGACGTCGTCCGAGCGCATCGCGAGGGAGATGTCGGCGCCCGGCTCGGAGTCGATCACCTCGGAGAACACGCCGTCGGCCGGGACGGAGAGCTGGACCTCCTCGGCGAAGAAGCCGTCGTCGTAGTAGGCGACGTAGTCGTAGTCGTCGCTGTCGAGGGCGAGGCTCGTGTAGTAGCCGGTGGGGCCCGCGTAGTTCACGTCGATCTGCGAGCTGACGCCGACGCCGATCGTCGTGTAGTCGGTGAGCACGGGCACGCCGTACTCGTTGTCGTAGTAGGCGAAGGACGGCAGGTTGGCGGTGTCGATCGCGATGGAGACGTAGTAGCCGACGTCGACCGAGCCCGAGGTGTCGTAGTCGTCGACGATGTAGGTGGGCGACCAGCGCCCCGACGCGTCGCGGTAGACGTAGTCGAGCTCGGCGAGGCCGGCGTAGCGCCAGGTGAAGGCCACCTGGAGCTCGTCGGCGGCGTCGACGGCGGCGTCGAGCCACTCGCCGGAGCCGGCGTCGGAGACGACCTCCTCCGGGGTGTCCCACGCGCCGGCGGTGCCGGTCACGTAGCGGACGGTGCTCGCGTCGGCGTCGTAGTAGACGATGTGCACGTCATCGGTGGAGTCGACGTCCAAAGCACTCGGATACCCGCAGTCGCAGCTGGCGTCGATCGTCGTGAAGTCGAAGCGCTCGTCCACGGCGCCGTCACAGTCGTCGTCGCGGCCGTTGGAGGGGTCCTCGGTGCCGACGGGCGAGACGGCGCCGTCCGTGTCGTCGCAGTCCTCGTCGACGGCGTAGCCGTCCCCGTCCACGTCGTCGTCGGGGGTCACGACGCTGCAGTCGTCGTCCACGCCGTTGTAGGGAGTCTCGGTGGTGCCCGGCGACACGGCGGCGTCGGTGTCGTCACAGTCGCCGTCGGCCTCGGACACGCCGTCGCCGTCGTCGTCCGTCACCAGCGGATCGGGGTCGGTGTCCGCGTCGGTGTCGGCGTCCGTGTCGGCGTCCGTGTCGGCGTCCGTGTCGGCGTCGGTGTCCGCATCGGTGTCCGCGTCGGTGTCCGCGTCGGTGTCGGCGTCGGTGTCCGAGTCCGTGTCGGCGTCCGTGTCGGCGTCCGTGTCGGTGTCGGTGTCCGTGTCGGTGTCGGCGTCCCCGTCGGTGTCGGCGGTGTCGTCGACCGAGGGGTCGCCGCCCTTGTCGTCGAAGCCGTTGGAGCAGGCGAGGAGGGCGAGCAGGGGGAGCAGACGCACGAAACCTCCGGGCGCCGGATCGCGGCGCGGGGCCGGGCTATCGCCGAGTTCGCGGCGGGTGTCAAGCCGTCACGCGCCTCCCAGGGCCGCTGGAGCCGCCGACCTCCCCAGGGGGACCGGCGTCGCCGCGGCGGCCGCGCGCCCGGGCGCGGTCCGGCCGCCCCGATCCGTCCCCACCGCCGCCCGCTCCCTACCTACCGCCGCCCGGCGTCGGGAGCGGCGCGGCGCCAGACGTGGACGTGGAGGGGCTCGGCGATGCCCGCGCTGCCGAGGTTTCCGAGGCGCTCGAGGATGCCCGGCGTGGCCTCGTAGCCGCGCGCGATGAGCAGCATGCCCGCGCGGCTGCGCACGTCGGCGGCGAACACCATGCCGGCGCGGAGTTCGACGAGCCGGACCTCGCGGATCTCGTCGACGGCGAGGCCGGGCTCCGCCGAGGCGATCCACGCGTCGAGCACGGCGGGGTCGTAGCAGCCGGGCCGCCCGCGCAGGGTCGCGAGGCGGGTGGGCCCGTCGAGGCCGCGGGACTCGAGCAGGTCGTCGTCGAGGGCGAGCTTGAGCAGGCGGGCGCCCTGGGGGAGGGGCGGGCGCCCGCCGCTGTCGTAGCGGCGATCCATGGCGGCGAGGATGTCGCGGACGGGCTCGAGGCGCGGGATGGGGCCGAGGAGCTGGCACGCGAGCGCGGGCAGGCGGTCGACGAGCACCTGCTCGGCGGGGACGAGCGGGAGGCCGAGGTAGTGCCGCTCGACCGTGGCCGGCGGCAGCGTGATGCAGCCGATCTGCGAGAGCATGGCCGCGACCTCGACGGGCCACGTGTCCACGACGTTCAACGCGACGCACAGGCGCGCGACGCGCTCCTTCACCCGGCCGGCGCGGCCGAACGCGGCGGGGTTCGCGACGCCGAGGAGCTCGGTCAGGGCCCGCACGCTGCCGCGGAGGGTCTGTTCGAGGAGCTCGCGCTCGGCCGTCACGAGGCGGTGCTGCTCGGCGGCCGCGAGGAGCTGGGAGACGAGCACGTCGGGCGGGCACGGCTTCGTCAGGAAGCGGAACACCTGCCCCTCGTTCACGGCGGCGATGGCGGCCTCGATCTCGGAGTAGCCGGTGAGGAGGAGGCGCACGGTGTCCGGCGCGCGCTCCCGCACCCGCGCGAGCAGGGTGGCGCCGTTCATGCCGGGCATGCGCATGTCGGAGACGATCACGGCGAACGACTCGCCCGCCGCGAGCAGCGCCAGGGCCTCGGGCCCCCCGCCGGCCGTGCGCACGAGGAACGGGCGGCGGAGGAGGACCGAGAGGCCCTCCAGCACGGCGGGCTCGTCGTCCACGAGCAGGACACGCGGGCGCTCGGCGGTCATTCAGACCTCCTTCCGGGCGGCTTCCTCGCGCGCGATGATCCGCCACTCCGGGAGGGAGTCGGTCCGCCCGAGGCGCTCGAGCAGGGACGGATCCGGTTGCTCGTGGAAGCCGGGCATCGCCATCGCCTCGGCGGCGAGCGCGCTCGCGACGTGGACGGCCTCGACCACGCCGAAGCGGCGGGCCTCGGAGGGGTCGGCGCCGAGCCGGAGCGGGTCGTGGTAGTGCGCGACGGCCTCGACGATGCCGTAGGGCAGGCCCCACAGGCCGATGAGGTAGGCGCCCACCTCGGCGTGCGACACCCCGTCGCGCTCTCGCTCGACGACCTGGCGGGGCACGCCCCGCGCGTTGGCCTCGGCGATCACCGCCGCGTAGGCGACGGGCTCGCGGGTGGCGAGGATGAGGGCCCCGATCTCGTGGAGGGTGCCGGCGACGAAGGCGTCCTGCGCGTCGCGACGGTCGGTGAGCATCCGCTGGGCGATGCGGCCGGTCACGAGGCACTGGCGCTGGACGCGGTCGACGTCGAAGCCGCGCGCCGCCTCGCCGCCGCGCAGCTCGCGGAACGCCTCCACCCCGAGCACGAGGTTCTTGATGAGGCTCATGCCGAGGTAGCTCACGGCCTCGAGGGTGCTCGTGAGGCGGCGGGGCACGCCGAAGAACGCCGAGTTGACGATCTGGAGGACCTTGGCGGACATCGCCATGTCGCGCTCGATGAGCCCGGCCACGTCGCGGAGGGAGACCTCCGGATCGACGAGGGCCTTGGTGAGCGCCATGTAGATCCGCGGCGCCGACGGGAGCGCGCTGATCTGGCCCATGCGGCGCTGGAGATCGTCGTGGTGGAGCAGCGCCTGGAGATCGCAGGCGCGCTGGATCACGCTCCGGAGCCGCTCCGCCTCGCAGGGCTTGCCGAGGAACTGGTGCGCCATCGGCACGGTGCGCAGCGCCGACTCGAGCTCCGTGTGCCCGGACAACACGATGCGGACGACGCGCGGATACCGCTCCTTCACGTGACGGAGGAGGGTGGCGCCGTCCATTCGCGGCATGCGCATGTCGGACACGACGACGTCGTGGGGCTCGGCGGCGAGGATCTCGAGGGCCTCCTCGCCGCTGCCGGCGAAGCTCATCTTCCACTCGCGCCGCTGGGGGCGGAGGAGATCGCGCAGGCCCTGGAGGATCTGGGGCTCGTCGTCGACGAACAGGATGCGTCTCATCGGAGGCCGATCGGGAGGTGGAGGTGGAAGGTGGTGCCGACGCCCGGGGTGGTGTCGAACCGGATGCGGCCGCCGTGCTTGTCCACCACGATGGAGCGCGCGATGGCGAGGCCCTGGCCGGTGCCGCGGCCGACCTCCTTCGTGGTGAAGAAGGGGTCGAAGATCCGCGGCTGCACGGCCTCGGGGATGCCGCTGCCGGTGTCCTCGACGGTGATGTGCACCCACGCGTCCTCGACGCGGGCGCCGAGGCGGATGGTGCCCTTCTCGCCGCTCTGCCCGACGACGTCGCCGATGGCGTGGGCGGCGTTGACGAGGAGGTTCAGGAACACCTGGTTGAGCGAGCCGACGTGGCACAACACCGGCGGAAGCGGATCGAGGTCGGTGACCACGTCCGCGACGTACTTCCACTCGTTGCGGGCGACGGTGACCGTGTTCTGGATGGCCTGGACGAGGTCCGCGGAGGCCATCTCGGTCTGCCCGGGGTGGCCGAACTCCTTGAGGGCGCGCACGATCGTCGCGACGCGGGAGACGCCGTCGAGGGTGCGCGCGACGGCCTTGGGGCAGTTCTCGGCGAGGTAGGCGGCGTCGACCACGTCCTCCTCGGCCAGGAGCTCGGCGACGAGCTCGGGGGCCCAGCCCCCCGCCGCGGCGACGTCCCGGAGGCGGCGGTACGCGTCGAGCAGCCCGAACAGGTCGACGAGGGCGCCCTGGAGGAAGTGGGCGGAGTCGCCCACGAACTGGATGGGGGTGTTGATCTCGTGGGCGATGCCCGAGGCGAGCGTGCCGATGGCGACCATGCGGTCGGTCTCGAGCATGCGGGTCTCGAGCGCGCGCTGCGCGGCGAGGTCACGGGCCGGATCGGGGGTGGCGTCGGTCACGGATCCCCAATCGGCGGGGCGCGGGAAACTTTCAGCGCCGCGTGCGGGGGAGACGAAGGAAGCGCCGCGATAGGTGCCGCGCCCGATGCGCGTGCTCCGTCCCACCCGCTTCCACCCCCGCGGCGAGGCCGTGACCGACGGATCACACCCGACGCGGGTGTTCGGCGGCATCCCCGGCGAGGAGGCCGACGTGCGCGTGCTCGGGCGCGGCGGGCACGTCGACTACGGCGAGTGGGCGGGCGCGCGGGAGCCGTCACCCGACCGCGTCCTCCCGTCGTGTCCGCACTGGCGCCCGTGCGGCGGCTGCCCGTGGATGCACCTCGCGCCCGAGGCGGCGCGGCGGTGGCGGCGCGCGCTCGTGGTCGACGCGCTGGCCGGCGCGGGGGTGGACGCCGAGGTGGATCCGGTCGTGCCGTGCCCCGACGGAGAGTTCGGCTATCGCCACCTCGCCAAGCTGGTCGCCACCTACGACGAGGGCTCCGGGGCGATCCGGCTCGGCGCGCACGGTCGGAACAGCCACGACGTCGTGGGGGTCGGCGGGTGCGGGGTGCTCGCGCCGGCCCTGCGCCCGTGGACGACGATGCGACTGCCGCTGCCCGACGGGCTGCTCCGCCACGTGGTGGTGCGGGTGTCGCGAAGCCACGGCACCGTGATCGCCACGCTCGTCGCGCGTCGCGACACGCCGGAGCTCCGTCGGGTGGCGGCCACGCTCCCGGCCGACGGCGTGTTCCTCCACGTGAACGACCGGCCGGGGGACGGCATCTTCGCCCCCGACGGCCCCACCGAGCGGCTCCTCGGGGTGGACGTCGTCGAGGAGCACGTGGGCGGCGTGGCCTTCGGCGTGGGGCCGACCGACTTCTTCCAGACGAACCCGTCCACGGCCGCCCGGCTCTGGGCGGACCTGCCCCGGCCCGACGGGCGGCCGCTGCTCGACCTGTACTGCGGCGTCGGGGCGGTCGCGCTCCAGCTCGGGCGGGCAGGCGCGGGCGCTCCGTCGGAGGTGCTCGGCGTCGAGGTCTCCGCGGCGGCGGTGGCGCGGGCGCGTCAGAACGCCGCGCGGAACCAGATCGCCGCGCGTTTCGAGGCAGCGGGGATCGGAGCCGCGCTCCCCGGGGTCGAGTCGGGCGCGTTCCCCGAGGCGTTCCGGGGGGGGCTCGTCGTCGTGAACCCGCCCCGGAGCGGCCTCGCGCCGGGCGTGGCGGAGGGGGTGCTCGCGCTGCGCCCGTCGGAGCTGGTGTACGTGTCGTGCGATCCGCGGACGTTGGCCCGGGACCTCGCGGTCCTCGTGGCCGGCGGGCTCCGCCCGCGTCGGGTGACCCCCTACGACATGTTCCCCCAGACGGTGCACGTGGAGACGGTGGCGGTGCTCGACCGGGGGTGACGCCCCGCGGCCCACGCGTCGACCACGGAGGAGCGGAGGAGGAACGTAGTCTCCCGTCAGATCCCCCTCAGAAGCGGGGGCCGAGGCGGTGGCCTACCTTCGGGCTGAACCGGAGCCCCCATGCGCCTCTCTGTCATCGCCCTCGCCCTCCTCGCCGCCGCGCTCACCTCCACACCCGCCGCGGCGGGGACCAACAAGGTCCGTCATGCCAACGTGGTGGCCCCTGCGTGGACCGCGTCCGCGGCGTCGACCGTCGGCCAGATCACCGACATGGAGGTGGCGGGGAATGTCGTCTACGTGGCGGGATCCACCGGGGTCGCCGCGCTGACGCCGTCGGGAGAGACGAAGTGGACGCTGGCCCTGCCCGCCGCGTCCTTCCGCAACCTCGCGGTGGACGACGCGGGCGTCGCCTTCACCAGCTACCTGCTCACCGGGATGGACCCCGCGAAGGGCTTCCGCAGCTTCCTGATGGGCGCGATCGGCGACGCCCCGATCTACGCCGACGCCGCTGTCGGGAGCATCACCCTCGACGGCGCGCTCGCCTGGTCGACCCCGAGCGACATCGCGAGCCCCCACTCCGCGCCGGGGCTCTCCCCCACGTCGATCGCGGTCATGCGCGGCACGGACATGATCATCCTCGACCGTGCCGACGGGCGCGTGCTCGCCAACCCCGACATCAAGATGATGGGCGAGAAGAGCAAGCTGTTCGCGGGCTTCTACGCCCGCGGCTACCGCGTCCAGCCCGTGTTCTGGGAGGGGCAGTTCTACTCCGCCTTCTACAACACGGTCATCAAGGCGAACCCCGACGGCACCGGCCGGGAGACGGGGATGGGACCCGGTGGCCGTCCGTTCTTCAATGTCACCTGCGGGCTCGAGCCGTTCGGCGAGACGCTCCTCGGCGGGAGCACCGGCGACACCCAGCGGGGCAGCACCTACTTCGCCTTCAACCCGAAGTTCAACGTGAAGGTCAACGACTGGTCGCCGGACAAGGAGTCCGGCTGCGGAGCGATCGCCGTGGCCGGGGAGCGGGCCGTGTACGCCTCGAACTTCTACGTGTGGGCGATCGACCCGAAGGGCAAGACCCTGTGGAAGTCGGTGAACAAGAAGGGCGGCCTCTACCCGAGCAGCGGGCGCGGCGTCGGGTACGTCAACTACCTCGGCTACCGCAAGACCTACCCGGAGCTCCTCGTCGTCGACGCCGACCACGCCTACCTCGCGACCCAGAACGACGCCGACGCCGTGACCGTGCTCGACATGGCCAAGGGCGGGTACGTCCGCACCGTCGACGTGAACGAGCCCATCGTGGCGCTCGCCCTCGTCGAGGGGGCGCTCGTGGTGGCGACGGACACGGACGTGCGGTTCACGGCGAAGTAGCTGTGCCGTCCGCGCGGGCCGTCCGCGCGGGCCGGCCGCCCCGCTCCGTGTGATGTTGCCGGTCGAAAGGGGCGGTCCATGGAAGTACAGGCGGTCGATCCCGTGCCCGGCGTGGCCCGCCGCCTCGCCCTGCCGCCGCGCGGGGTGAGCGCGGTCGTGGCGCTGCTGGCGGACGGCAACACCGTGCCGTTCATCGCGCGCTACCGGAAGGAGGCCACCGGGGGCCTCGACGAGGTGCAGATCGCCGCGGTG
>JAKFCH010000331.1:0-42335 GCA_036676765.1 Deltaproteobacteria bacterium | reverse complement strand
CCCGTCGGCGAGCCAGGCGTCCCGCGCGGCGCGGCGCGCCATGCGCAGCTCGCCGAGCTCGGCGCGGAGCGCCGCCACTTCGCGCAGGAGCGGCCCGATCTCCGCGCGCTGCGCCGCGGTGAGGGCCACGCCGGCGGGGTCCGCGCTGTCCTCGGCCGCGAGCGCGTAGACGCCCCGGGCCACGTCGTCCGCGGTCATGTGGGCGAGGAAGTCCGGTTCGAGCGCCGGGTTCGCCGGAGGGGCCGCCATCGCCACCCGCGTGTCCACCGGCGCGACGACCACGCCTGGGCCACCCGACGCGGCGACGAGCACGCCCTCCACCGCGCAGAGCGCGAGAGCGAGGACGACGACGAGGGGGCGGAGGGTGACCATGCGCTCGGGATCGTGCGGGTGACCGGGCGCGCCGTCAACGCGGCGGCGTGGGATTGTTCACGGCGAGCGCGCCGTGTATCGCCGGCGGAGGCGGCCCGTCGGCGCGGCGTACGGCTTCGGAGATCGCCAGGCTCGTGAGCGCGGTCGTGCCGGGGTGGAGGTCCACGACGGGCGCCGGGCGGCCGAGCTCAGGGGACCTGACGAACAGGAGTGCCGAGTATTGCCGCGAGCCGGCCGAACTCGGGGGACCTGACGAACAGGAGTGCCGAGTATTGCCGCGAGCCGGCCGAGCTCGGGGGAGCTGACGAACACGGGAACATGCCGCGACGCGACCCACCGAGGTGGCAGCGCGCACCGTGAGGGTGCCCAGGTCGTCCTGTCCCCGGGACGCCCGGCACGCCGCGCCGCCGCGATCCACGCCACCGCCCACCGGCCGCGGTCGGCGCCCCCACGGGCTCCGACCGACACGCCGCGTCAGAGGCGCCGGGGACCGCGGCCCGCGCCGGTCGCCCGGACCGGATCCGACTACTTCGGCGCCGGCTTCGGCATCGAGTGGGGGCTCGGCAGCGCGGGGCGCCCCGGCACGAGGCCACCCGGACCACCCGGACTCCCGAGACCCGGCCCTCCGGGCATCGGCGCGGCGCCACCCGCCGTGGGCGCGCTGCCCGGGGCGACGGGCTCGTCCGCCGGGGGCTCCTTGCCCTCGACGACATCGTCGGCGTCCTCGACGGCGTCCTTCGCGGGGCCGCGGGAGAGCTTCACGAGGCCGCGGGTGGACTCGGACTTCGCGTACCAGTCGTCGCCGCCCTGGAGGAGCTGCAGCGTTTCCGGCTTCTGGCCGGCGGCGCGCACGGTGAGGTCGAAGCCGGCGACGAGCTCCGCGGGGGCCTCGCCGTCCTGCACGTAGGCGGTGCTCTTCAGCTTGAGCGCCTTGTCGACCCAGTTCGCGAAGGACTCGTCCTTGCCGGACTTGCCCTCGCGCTCCCAGTAGGCCGCGGCCTTGTCGTCCTTGTTCTTCTGGCTCCACGCCGTGGTCCGCGCGCCGACACCGAGGCTCACGCCGTCGATGGCCTCGACCTTGGCGGCGAGGAGGCCGCGCTCGGGCAGGCGGGTGGCGGCGAACTTGAGGGTCTTGAACGGCTCGTCGTCGATGACGTAGACCTTCCCGTCCCCCTGGTTCTTGGCGTAGCGGTCCTTCGTGCCGTAGGTCTCCCCGCCGAGCTCGAAGGTGGTCGTGCGCCCGCCCGCCGTGATCGCCACGGTGGAGTCGGGCTCCGCGAGCCCGAAGGAGGCGAGCTGCGTGTCGTCGACGTTGTCGAGCTTGCGGAGCCCGACCATCGGCGTGAACGCCTCGATCACCTTGTCGGCGGCGATGCCCGTCTTGAAGCGGGTCACCTTCGGCTCGACCGGCGCGGCGTCGGGGGCCGCGTCCTTGCCCTTCTTCTTGCGATCCTCGACGGTGACCCAGCCGTAGCGGCCGAAGTCGTCCGTGCGCATCTCGAAGGTGACCGTGAGGTCGGGCGCGGTGTAGACGATCTTCTCGAGGTCGAGGGCCTTGGCGTCGATGAGCACGACGCCTTCCTTCTCGGTCTCCTCGCCGCCCGTGTAGCGCGACCACGCGGCGCCGAGCGAGAGCACGAGCAGACCTGCGTAGACGATGATCGACTTGTTCATGCGGACCCCTTGCGCCGACGGCTGTTCACGCGGATGAGGCCGCCCATGAAGACCAGCGCGGGCACGAGCGCGCTCGTGCCGTAGAACCACACCGCCTCGCCCTCCTTGGTGTGCTGGATCTTCACGTCCTCCTCGGTCTCCACTTCACCGGAGAGGGCGGGATCCTGCGTGAGCCAGGAGAGGGTGTCGACGAGGTAGTACGCGTTGGCCGCGTTGCGGATGAAGGTGTTGGACGCCCAGGTGGTGTCGGCCACGACGGCGGCGCGCCACTCCTTGTCTCCGGTGGACGGGCCGGCGATGACCGCCGCGACGTCGAGGCCGGCGCCGCGGGTCTCGGTGTCCTTGTCGAACTCGTAGTTGCCGTTGGGGTCCGCGAACCAGTCGGGCATGCCCTTCACGGTCACGGTGACCTTGCCGGCGTGATCCCCCTCGAGCTCCTTCACCGCGCCGGTCTTCGGCGTGATGAAGGTGGCCTGGGCGGAGTTCTTCGATAACGTCGTGACCGACTCGTGCGAGCTGAACTTGTTCGTGCCGACGAAGGCGCGGTCGGAAAGGCCGCCGGTCACCCGGAGGAACGCCTTGTCGGAGAGCACGGGACTGGCGGTGTACTGCACGCCGAAGAGCGAGGCGAGCGCCGGATCCGGCGTGTCGCTCGGCTCGAGCATGAGGAACACGGCGCCGCCGCGATCGCGGTACGCCTGGAGCGCGCCGATCTCCTCGGCGAGGAAGGCCCGCTTCGGCCCGGTGATGAACACCACCGCGGCGTCGTCCGGCACGGCCTGGGCCAGACCGTCGTCGACGCCGAGCTCCTTCACCTTGAAGTTGAGGCCTTCGATGACCTTCTTCAGGGTGTCGGTGTTCTCGTCCTCGGAGGCCGCGCCCTTCCAGTAGGCCTCTTCGTGGCCGACGGTGAAGTAGGCGGTGCGCTTGTCGCGCGCGAGCTTGAGCAGCGCGGTCTGCACCTTGCTGTCGAGCTTGCGGAGCTCCTTGCGGGCGCCGTCCAGCTTGTCGCCGAGCTTGATGACCTCGACGGCCTCGCCGCGCACGAACGCGACGTTGCCGTTGTCCTTGACCTTCCACTCCTTCGCCAGCTCGGGCGCCATGGCGTGGTCGACGATCTCGACGCTGACGTTGTCACCCTCGAGGCCGTCGAAGTAGGGCTCGACCTCGCGCAGCACCTCGCTCGACGCGGGGAAGAACAACACCACGCGGATCGGCTCGGTGAGGTTCTCGACGATCGACCGGGTGGACTCGCCCACGGCGGTGGTCTTGAAGAACCCGTAGTCGAAGCGCTCGTTGTACTCCTTGGCGAGCCAGTTCATCGGGAACAGCATCGCGAGGCCGAAGGCCAGGGCGAGGCCGCCCTCGACGGCGGTCTTGAGGCGGCGCGGGTGCACGCTCTGGGGGCTCGCGTACAGCGTGCGGTCGATGGCGAGCGCGGGCAGCGCACCCACGAGCCACACGAGCGGGGCGAGCACCTGGAGGGCCGTGCGCAGGTGCTCGGCCGACTCGGTGGAGAGCCCGAGGCTGTCGACCACGTCCTTCCCGCCGGCGACGTAGAGCGCGAGCGAGAGGAGCGCGAGGACGTAGAAGCCCAGGGCGGTCTTGGTGGCGGCGGCGTGCTTCTTCAGCGTGGTGGCGCGCAACGCGACGGCGGCCAGCGAGAGCAGGCCTCCGATGCCGAGGAGCGACCAGCGCACGACATCGTTTCCGCCGAACATGCGCTCGGCGAGGAAGATGGCGAAGAAGCCGACCAGGAAGGAGATGCCGGACGGGCTCATTCCCACCTCCGGGCGATGAGCGAGCGGTTGGCGAGGAGGAGGAAGGCGAAGGTGAGCGACACGAAGAAGAAGACCCCCTGCGTGTCGATGCGCCCCTCCTGGAACGGCTGGAGCTGCTTGTCGAAGAACGCGACGTAGCTGATGATCGCCTTGAAGGGCGGGTCGAGCACGCGCGCCAGCATCCAGCACGCGACGAAGAACACCACGACCACCGCCGAGATCACCCCGGCGAGGAGCTGGTTGCGGCTGATGGCGCTGGCCCAGGTGCCGATGGCCACCCCGGCGGAGCCCATGAGCAGGATGCCGAGGTAGCCCACGGCGATCTGCTCGACGCTCACCTTGCCGTTGACGAAGATCATCGCCGGCATGTAGGCGGTGAGCAGCGCGAACAGCGTCAGGAACGCCATCCCCGAGAAGTACTTGCCGAGGACGATCTGGGCCTCGGAGAGCGGCGAGCTGTCGAGCAGCACGATGGTGCCGGTCTGCCTCTCCTCCGCGAACAGCCGCATCGTGATGAACACGGAGGCCGCCAGCGTGATCCCGCTGGTGAGGAACACGAACTGCTCCAGCACGTCCGCCGAGTACTGGGCGGTGCCGGTCAGGGCGAAGACGTTGAAGAACAGGCCGTCGATGAGCAGGGCGAGCGCGAGGATCGCCCAGCCCCAGACGGTGTTGATGTACGCCCAGAAGTCACGCCGGGCGACGAGGAGGATGCCTTTCATGCCGATGCCCCCTGGGTGAGACCGAGGAAGATCTGCTCGAGCTCCGACTCGTCCTCCGTCAGCTTGCGGATGCCCACCCCGGCCTTGACCAGGCTGGTGACGAGCTCCTCGCGGCCGTCCGTCGCGAGGGAGACGTGCAGGCGCCAGAGGCCGCCGCCTTCCTCGTGCTTGTCGTAGCGGAGCACGCCGGGGACGACGAGCGCCGCGTCGATCGCGTCGGACGAGCCGCGCACGATCAAGGTGAGGCGGGCCCCGTCGGCGCCGGCCCGCGCCGCGAGCTCGGCCTCCGTGCCCTGCGCGACGATCTTGCCGCCGGCGAGCACGAGGATGCGGTCACAGGTCTCGGAGATCTCGCCGAGGATGTGGCTCGAGATGAGGACGGTGCAGTCCTTCGCGAGGTCACGGATGACCTGGCGCATCTCCACGATCTGCCGCGGATCGAGCCCGCTGATCGGCTCGTCGAGGATGACGAGCTTCGGCTTGTGGATGATCGCCTGCGCGATGCCGCACCGCTTCCGGTAGCCGTGCGAGAGCTCCTGGATGACGCGGTGCTGCACGTGGGTGAGCTGGGCGATGGCGAGCACGCCGTCGAGCCGGCTCTGCACCGTGGCGGCGTCGAGCCCCTTGAGCTCGCCGCAGTACGCGACGAACTCGCGCACGGTCATCTCCCTGTAGAGCGGCGGATCCTCCGGGAGGTACCCGATGGACGCGCGGGAGGAGGCGCCGGCGGAGACGAGGTCGACGCCGTCGACCGTGATGGAGCCGGCGGAGGGGACGAGCAGGCCCGCGAGGATGCGGAGCGTCGTGCTCTTGCCCGCGCCGTTGAGCCCGAGGAACCCGACGATCTCGTTCTTCGAGATGTCGAATCGGATGTCCTCGATGGCGCGGCGCTCCCCGTAGTAGTGGGTGAGGCCTTCGACAGTGATCATCGATTGCTACCGTTGGGAGTGGCGGGTGGCTGGGAAGGAGAGGCAGGGAGAGCGGGCCCCCCTGTTATCACCCTCACGGAAAGGTCAAGGGTGCGACGGGGTCAATCCATGTCCTCACGCACGATGGGTCGCGGCGCCGCGCCGGCACGGCCCTATCCGAGGCCCCCACCGACCTCGCGAGCGAGCGCACGCAGGGCACGGAGGCCCTCGCGGACGTGTCGCGCGGGCTCCTTGGGGTTGTACCAACGGAAGTGGTTCTTCCAGTCACCCGGACGGAAGGGCGAGAGCCCCGACCGCGTGGTCTCGATGAGGAAGGACTTCGTGCCGTAGGTGCCGTAGAGGTGGTCGATCTCCATCCCGTGGCCGCGGAAGAAGAAGCCCCAACGCGAGAGCTGCCGCGGCTTGTAGGCGTGCGCCCCCATCGCCGCCTGCATGACCAGGCCGAGGCGGTGCATCTCCTCCCAATCCGCGGCGCGCTCCCACCGCCCGGCCCACGGGTAGTAGAGAAAACCGCCGAACGCGTGGAGCGACACGGCCACGTCGAAGCGCTCGGCCGCCGCGAGGGCGTCGAGGGCGCGGGACTCGGGTTGGGACAACGGCGCCGGGCTCGTGGCGTAGCGCTTGGGGATCACGTGGCGCCAGATGGCCTTCGCCTCCCGGTTGACCGGGAAATCGCGGTTCAGGTCCACGTTCTCGCCGTTGCCACGGCGGTACTTGTTCTCGCCGGTGAGCAGGTCGGCCTCGACCTTGGCGCGCCCGTCGGGGTTGAGCGAGGGGATCACCGTGATCTCCACGCCCTTGGGCGGGCTCACCGCGATCTCCTGGAGGAACGCGACCGCGATCTCCGAGGGCACCCACTCGAGCGCGTGGATGTTGGCGAAGACGAGGAGCTTCTTCGTGGGGGTGTCACCGGGGTTCGACACCCGGAAGCCCCAGATGGGCCGCCCCCGCGTGGTCGTGCCCACCTCGAACGGGCGCACCACGCCCGGTCGCGCCGCCACGATGGGCGCGATCGCGTGGTGGAGGTCCGCGGCGAAGTGGTAGTCGGGCTCGGGGTGGGCCTCCACCGTCTGCACCGAGACCCACGTGGCGTAGTCGAGCGCGTGGGCGAGCGAGGCGAGGAGGAACCAGAGCACGCCGCACGCGTAGCACGGGGCGGGGTGGGAATGCGAGTGGGAGGGTGGCTACGTTTGGTCGCCGGGGGAGGCCGGCACGGGCCATGGCCCCGAGACGCAACGTCGGGCTCGCACCTCGAACGTCGTCCGAATCTCCAATTTCCACCCTTCATCGGCCGATTCTCCCCCATCCACCGGAACACGGTTAGTCAACCTTGAAAGCCGCTTTTCAAGGAGCCCACCGTGCACCAGCGAAGGCAGAGCTCGTCCACCGCAACGGCGCCCATGGCCTCGACCGCCCCGGCGGCCGCGACCACCGCTCCCTCCACACGCGGCAACGCCGCGCAGGCGGAGTCCCTCGGCCTCGGCGGCGACGCCGTGGGGGCGGGGGGCGAGGGGCTCCTCGACGCCCTCCGCGGCATGCCCCGCCTCGTCTCGGTGGTGCTCGATGCGCTGCCGACCGACGACGCGCTCGCGCTGGCCCACGCGCTTCCGGACCTGGACGAGGCGGTCGCGTGGCTCCGCGAGGCCGCCGGCGGCGCGCTCACCGGGGTGGACAACGTGGACGCGGAGGGCTCCATCGGCTCGTGGGCCTACGACAAGATCGCGGGCCTCCTCGGCTTCGAGGCCGAGCCCCCCGGGGACGCGAGCGCGCTCGCGGTCGACACCGCCAGCAATTTCCTCAACGCGACGGGGAAGCTCCGCGCGCTCGCGCAGACCGCGCGCGAGCTGGGGGACGCGCCGGCCGCCGAGGCGATGGAGGGCGCCCTGGCGAGCATCGGCGGCGGGACCGAGGCCTTCGCGAAGGATCTGAAGGACCTCGCCGACGCCGGCCAGCGGCTCGATCTGATGGGAGAGGTCTGGCGGACGAGCCTCGCGGTGTACGAGGTCGACATGCGCGGCCCGGACGCGTCTGCTACCTTCGACGCCTGGTTCGCGGCGACCGGGGCGCTGGCCGGTCTGCTCGCGGACCGCGCGGGGCCCTGGGGATCGCTCGTGAAGCCCTTTGCCGAGCTGTGGAAGCTCCTCGGCGACAACCACTTCTTCACGAACATGGCGAAGGGATTCCAGATGCAGGGCACCGGAGAGGGGCGCGCAAACCACGGGCTGATGAAAGAAATGGAAGGCGAAGGTTGGCTCTGACGCTCCCGCTGGTCCTCGCCGCCTGCATCTCGGGTTCACCGGCCCCCCTGGCGGCCGGCGCCGGTCCCGTCGACGTGGGCCCGGCCCGCCGCACCTGGACCGGCACGCTCCGGACCACCTGGTGGACCGCCGGCCCCGGCTACGGCGAGCACCCCGAGGACCCGAGCTACGACGCCGTCGTCCTCGTCCTCGACGCGCCGGTCCCCATGTCGCTCGCCCCGGCCCGGTCGTCGTGGTCCGCCTCGGGGCTCGCCCTGCGCTTCCCCGACGGCCCCGTCGACGTCCAGACCGCCACGGTCGACCTCCCCGCCGCCCAGATCGCCGGCTGCCTCGATCGCCGGGTGACCCTCGAGGCCGCCGCGACCCCCTCCCCGGCCACGCCCGTCGCCGGAACCTGGGTGGCGCTCGTGGACGCCACCCTCTCCGAGCCGTGCACCGAGCCCGACGTCCCCGTCGCGACCGCGCTCTCGACCGGCCCGGGGGTCACCCTCACGGGAACGCTGTCCACCCGCTGGTCCTGGGGCGCCCCCGGCTTCGGCGCGGACCCGACGCGCGACAAGGTCGTCCACTTCGCCTCCCTCGAGCTCCCCGCGCCGCTCGCGGTCGACGGCGACGCGACGCCCTGGGTGGCGATCATGGCCGCTGGCGACGAGCGGGCCCGCCGCGCCACGCTCGCCTGCCAGGGCCGCGCCGTCTCGGCGACCGGCACCCTGCGCCACGCGAAGGAGCCCCGCTTCACCACGCCGATCCTGGCGGACGCGACCTTCACGTGCGCCGAGCCCGCCCTCTGGAGGGGGGTCGACCGCGAGCCCCGCCCGATGCCCGGGTGGATCGAGGCGGCGCCGTAGGTCGGGGGTGTGCGCGTCGCGCCCACCCCCTTGTACGGGGGCTCCGCGCCCCCGTAACGCCCCGCGGGATCGGGACCGGAAGCCTACGGCTCCACCCCGGCGGTACATTGTCCTTTCCACGCGCCCCCGCTCGCGTGTCACACGGATCCCATGCTCCTCCCCCTCCTCCTCGCCTGCCGCGCCACGCTCACCGTCGGCGATCCGACCGCGGACCCCGACACCGGCGACACCGCGTTGGAGTCCCTCCCCGACGAGGCCGACGCGCTCTACGACCCCGACGTGCTCCACGAGGTCGTCATCACCGTCGATCCCGACGACTGGGAGGCCCTCCGCCTGCAGGAGCGCACCTACTACGACCTGCTCGGCGAGGGCTGCCTCGAGCAGCCGTTCGAGAGCCCGTACACGTGGTTCGAGGCCGAGGTCACCTTCGACGGCGAGGCCATGGGCACCGTCGGGATGCGCAAGAAGGGCCTCATCGGCTCGCTGTCCGAGGAGCGCCCGAGCTTGAGGCTCGACGTCGATCACACCACCGACGGCGCGCGGTTCCACGGCCTCGAGAAGCTGGTGTTCAACAACAACAACCAGGACCCGAGCCGGCTCCGGACCTGCCTCGCGCACGCGTGGTTCGCGGACGCCGGGCTCGTCGCGCCGCGGTGCTCGCTCGCCCACGTGACCGTCAACGGCGAGGACCTCGGCATCTACGACCACACCGAGGCCATCGACCCGAAGCTGGTCGAGCGGGTGCGCGGTGCGGCGCCCGTCGCCATGTACGAGGGCGCGCTCTCCGACTTCCGAGCGGATTGGATCACCACGTTCGAGCCCGAGACCGACGAGAGCACCGGGGCGGAGCCCCGTGCCGTGCTCGCCGCGCTGGAGGCCGACAACGACACGCTCCTGGACGCCCTCGACGCGGTGATCGACCTCGACGCCTTCTTCACGTTCTGGGCGGCCGAGTCCATCGCCGGCCATTGGGACGGGTACAACGGCAACACGAACAACTTCTACGTGTACGCCTCCCCCGACGACGGCCGGCTCGAATTCATCGCGAGCGGGCCCGACGCCGCGTTCGATCGCGCCGAGCCCTTCGGCCCCGGCGAGCCGGTGTGGGTCGGGACCGTGAGCGCGCTCGGGAACCGTCTCGTCCGCCACGAGGAGGGCAGGTCCCGTTACGAGGCCGCGCTCCAGCGGCTCCTCGACGAGGCGTGGGACGAGGACGAGCGCCTCGACCGCATCGACGCCTGGAAGGCGCTCCTGGCGGACGTGTCGACGCGGGAGCAGCGGCTCGCCATCGGCGATCTGCGCGACATCGTGGAGGCGCGCCGGGGTGACATCGAGGCCGCGATCGGCGAGCACGTCACGCCCTACGAGCTCCGTGGCAACCCGTGTTGGACCAGCGTTGGCACCGTGCGCGTCGCGTTCACGACGACCTGGGGCAGCTACCCCGCCGGCGATCTCCTCGGCGGCGGTGACGTGACCACCGACTACGTCATCGGCGGGGTGCCGTACCCGACCTCGGCCGACGGGTCGACCATCGGTTGGGTGGGTGACGGGACCGCGCTCTGGCTCACGATCAGCACCATCGCCGCGGACACGTACCTCGCGCCCTACGTCGTGCTCGACCCCGCCGCGCTCGTGGCCGGCGTCGACATCCCCATCGACGGGGATCTCGCGGAGGGGCTGCTCCTCTACAACTCCGCGGACACCGGCGGCGCGTGGTCGACCGCGGCGTGGCTCGGCTTCGGGAGCATCCGCTTCGACACGCTCTCGCTCGAAGACGGGGGGACCGTATCGGGGTCCCTCGAGGTCTCGGTGCTCGGGAGCGGGGGGTAGCGGACGGCGCCCCCCTCCGCCCCTCCGCGGGCCGTGGCGGCACCCACGACCCGCGGAGCCGCGGTGATCAGAAGGTGACGCCGACCTGGAGGCCACCCGGCGTGCTGAGGCGCATCAGGAGCGCGACCCGTTCGGTGAAGTGGTAGCGCGCGCCGACGCCGAGGTTCGGCTCCGCGTAGAGCCAGCCGTACCCGCGGCCGTTCTTGTCGTACCAGCCGTCCTGGCGGAACCCGACGTGGAGGGCCACGCCGACCTCCGGGAACACCGACCAGCGGTCCCCCAGGTAGAAGTTCCACTGCGCCGCGGCGATCGGGATCACGTAGGCGCCGCCGTCGTAGTAGTTGCCGCCGAAGTAGATCGGCGCGAAGAACACGTCCGCGCCAAAGCTCAGCGCGAGCTCGTCGTGCACGTTGCCGTTGATGAAGCCGTCCGGCACGATGGCGAACTCGACGCGTCCGCCGGCCCCGAAGAGGCCCCACCGATCGACGTTTCCGTGGAGGTCGACGCGCGCACCCTTGATCTGGTTGTGGTCGGGCCCGTGGTGGTGGAGGTCATCCTCCGCCAGGGCGGGGGTGGCCGAGAGGAGGCCGATCGACAGGAGAAGGCCGAGGGGACGCAACATGGGACTCCAAGTCCACTCTCTTGTGGAAGAGTGGCCGAGTGGGTGGATTCGGGTCGGGGGTGGTGGGACGATCACGTCGTCCCCACCGGGGCGGGGAGCCGATCTGGTCTCCGCGTCTGTTCAGTAACGGCCATCGGGTCCACGTCCTGGTGGGCCGAGGCGACCTGTCATTTGGTAGCCCGCCGACGGGAACATCCAACCTTCGGAACGCCGGCCTACGCTCGGTCTCCGTTCGGGACAAGACATCACAACCCCGGCGGTCGGCGCGATTACCCACGCCCCCGCGTCGGGCTCCTCGGGCCGGTCCTGGGGGCCGGTGACCTGGCGGCGACATTCGCGGAGACCGCCGTCGGGCCGCTCCGTTAGAGGCCCGCGTGCTCCTGATCCTCGCCTGCGCGCCCGCCTTCGACGAGACCCGGAAGGACCTCGAAGGGTTCCGCCTCGCGGCGATGGCGGCCGACGGCCCGGCCCTCCGCGCGCTGGTCTGGTCGGGCGAAGGCGCCTTTCACCCGACGGCGCCCACGATCACGTGGACCATCGACGGCGCGGTCGTCACCGAGGCGCCTCCGCCGCCGTTCACCGCGCGCGTGACGGTCGAGAGCGCCGCGGGGGTCGAAGAGGGCGAGCTGGTCGTCGCAGCCGACGCCGTCGTGCCGGAGGTGACCGGCTTCAGCCGCGTCTTCGACGGATCGACCGCCACCTTGTCCCTCGCCGTCGAATCCGACGCCGTCACCCGTTGGATGTCCTCCGGCGGCGCGTTCACCGAGACCGGGCCCCACGCCGCAACGTGGTCCATCACCGGCCATCCGGACGAGGACGGGGTCGTCCCCGGGCCGGGCCCCGAGGACACCGGCCTCGTCGCGATCGTGGCCCTCACCCTCGACGGGAGGGGCGGCAACACCTGGAATTGGCTCGACATCGCCACCGACGCCGGCCCCTACCTCGCGGTCGGCGGGCGGCTGCTCCCGGTGGACGCCGCGGTCCCCGCCGAGGGCCGCTACCTCGCCACCCTCACCCCCGCCGAGAACCGCGCCGGCCTCGTGCTCACCGACGTGGTCCCCGCCGCCGACACCGACGCCGGTGACCTCGTCTGCGACCTCGCCCCCTTCGACGCCGACGCCCTCGCCGACGGTCGATGCGGGCTCGACGAGGCCGCCGGCGCGCGGGTGCTGCTCACGGGGGCGCCGTGGCCCTGATTCCGGTGCTCGTCGCCCTCGCGGCGGCCGCCCCCCTCGAGGGCCGCGTGATCGACCAGAGCACGGGCCTCCCGCTCGTGGGCGCCGAGGTCGTCGCGGAAGGCGCCACCCTCCGGACCGACGCCCGGGGGCGGTTCACCCTGGATCTCCCGGTCGGCACCCCCGTCACGTTCCGCGCGCCGGGCTTCATGGAGGCCACCTTCGCGCTGCCGGAGGACGTCGACTGGCGCGTGCGGCTGTTCCGCGACACCGGCGAGCTCGAGATCGTCGTCGAGGCCCGCCGGGACGATCCCGTCGTGAGCGTCACCTCGCTCGATCGCGAGCGTGTCGAGCGCACGCCCGGCACCTTCGAGGACCCCGTGCGGCTCGTCCAGGCCCTCCCGGGCGTGTCGATCACTCCCGAGTATTCGCCCAAGGCCGGCGACATCTCGATCCGCGGCGCCGCGCCCGGCGAGAGCCGGTTTTTGCTCGACGGCATCGACCTCCCCTACCTGTTCCACTTCAACGGCTACTCCTCGGTGTTCCACACCCGGATGCTCGACGAGCTCACGCTCTGGCCGAGCACCTACGGGGCGAACTGGGGCGGCGCCACCGGCGGCGTCGTCGAGACGAAGTCGCGGTGGGACCGCCCGGACGGCGTGCGCGGCTCGATCAACCTCAACCTCGTGATGGGCGGCGCCGAGGTGCGCGTGCCGATCGGCGACAAGGTGGTGGTGCGGGCCAGCGGGCGGCGCTCCTACCTCGACGCGTTCTCGCGGGACGACGAGCAGTACACCGTCTTCCCGCAGTTCTGGGACTACTTCGCCCGCGCCGAGTACACCCCGGCCGAGGGGCGGCAGTGGGGGGTGCTCGCGTTCGGCGCGGGGGATGCCTACACCCGCTACGCCGGCGAGCCCACCGAGCTCGTGGGGTGGGAGGACGAGACCAACCCCAAGTTCGACTTCGACCAGCAGTACCACGTGGCCGGCGTCGTCCATCGCGAGCGCTTCGGCCGCACGCGCACCGACGGCGTGCTCGCCTACGTCGACTACCGGGTCACCGGCGATCTCCCCGACGCCGCCGAGGCGCTCCACGAGCGGTCCGTCCAGCTCCGCGAGGATCTCGTCACCGCCCCCTCCGACGCCCTCTCCCTCGCCTACGGGCTCGAGCTGGAGGCCTCCGACACCGAGGTGTCCGCCACCACCGAACGGGCATGGCCCGAGGTCGGGCGGGAGGCCGCCCTGCTCGCACGCGGGGTGGACGCGGACGTGCGCGAGGCCCGCCTCACCGGCGGCGCCTACGTCGAGGGGCGCGTGGAGCTCGGCGCCATCCGGCTCGTGCCCGGCGTGCGCGTCGGCTACGACACGCTCACCGAGGCCCCCACCGTCGACCCGCGCTTCCTCGCGCGGTGGACCATCGGCCCCGACACCCGCGCCCGCTTCGGCATCGGCCAATACTCCCAGTACCCGACGGTCGCCCAGGTCGCGCCCGTGATCGGGGCCCCCGGCGCCGGCCCCTCGCGCGCCCAGCAGATCGCGCTCGGCGTCGACCACGCCATCGCGGGGCGGTGGGAGGTGGGCGTCGACGGGTGGGCCAAGCGCATGGACGACCTCTACCTCACCGAGCTCGACGGCACGGTCCGCGGCGGGGTCGACGGGGAGGCCTGGGGGGTGGAGGTCACGAGCCGCTACCGCATCCGCGACCGCTTCTTCGCCAGCGTCGGCCTCGCGTTCGGGCACGCCACCCGCGGCGGCGAGGTGTTCGACTACGACCAGCCGTGGTCCGGAAACGTCACCGCGAGCTGGACGTTCCACCCCACTTGGAACGTCGGCGTGCGCTATCGCCTCGCGGCGGGGCTCCCCTACACGCCAATCGAGGACGGCCTGTACCAGGCCGCCTCCGACACCTACGCGCCGCTCTACGGCGAGCGGAACAGCGCGCGCTACGCCCCCTACCAGAAGCTCGACGCCCACCTCGAGAAGACGTTCCACACCCGGCTCGTCCAGATCACCGCCTACACCGAGCTCTGGTGGGTGCCCGAGTCGAGCAACGTGATGTACCTCGCCTACCGCTACGACTTCGACGCCAGCGCGCCGGTGGCGGGGCCGAGCTTCATCCCGCTGGTGGGGCTGCGGGTGGAGCGGTAGCGCCTCGGTCGCGGCGCGAGAAGTAGCGTTTCCCTCGAAGCGGAGACTCGTCTACACTTGCAGCCCCCTTCTCTTCGTGTTGCTCGCGAGCTGCGCCGTCGACAACGTCCTCAACGTCAAGGACAGCAAGGCGGGCCTCGACACGGGCGAGGTCGACGACGGGCCGGACACCGACGTCGAGGACGACGACGACAGCGGCACGCCCGACGAGACCGCCCCGGAGTGCCCCGCGCTCGACGCGGGGACCCCCGGGGATGTCACCATCCTCACGGAGTGCACCGGCACGACCACCACCGAGGTGACCGATCCCTGGAACGCGACCATCGAGTACCAGTACACGTCGGCCGGCCAGGGGGTCATCGTCATGCCCGCCATCGGCAACCTGAACGACGACAATGGCGACGGTGTCGTCGACGAGAACGACGTCCCCGAGATCGTGTTCACCACATGGGGCTCGAACACCCTCGTCGCGCTCGACGGCGCCACCGGCGCGGAGCTCTTCGAGGTCGGCGGCTACGACGGGCAGGGCGGGGTCACCATCGCGGACGTGGACAACGACGGCGATCCCGAGATCGTCGCGATCCAGACGGGCTACCGCATCGCGGCGGTGGACGCGGCGGGGAGCGCCGAGTGGGTGTCCCGGTCGTTCCCGATGCAGGCGTACCCCCAGCCGACCGTGGCCGACCTCGACAATGACGGCATGCCCGAGGTCATCGGTGATGTCGGGGTGGTCAACGGAGAGGACGGCAGCGTGGTCGCGACCCTCGCCGGCGTCACCAGCACCTACCACACCCCGATCGCGGCGGATCTCGACCAGGACGGCCGCCAGGAGATCATCCTCGGCAACCGGGTGTACGACGCCAACGGGGCGATCCTCTGGTCCAGCAGCGGGACCGGCTGGGCCACCTTCGGCGCCGTCGCGGACGTCGACGGGGATGCCGAGGGCGAGGTCTTCTTCGTGTCGGGGGGCACGGCCTACCTCCACGACTCCGGCGGCGGGCTGATCACCTCGTTCGGCATCCCGGGCGGGGGCAACCCGGGCCCTCCGTGCATGGCCGACTTCGACGGGGACGGCGCGGTCGAGATCGCCATCCCGAACAGCACCCAGATCAGCGTGTTCAACGTCGACGGCACGCGGCTCCGGAGCGCCACGATGCAGGACAACTCGGGCATCGCGGGCTGCTCCGGCTTCGACGTGAACGGAGACGGCGCCTACGAGGTCCTGTTCGCCGACGAGATCGCCTTCCGCATCTACGACGGCGCGACCGGCACCATCCGCTACGACAACCGCAACCACGCCTCGCTGACGGTGTGGGAGTACCCCGTCATCGCCGACGTGGACAACGACGGCTCCGCCGAGATCGTGGTCGCGGACAACGCCGGCGCGTGGCAGGGCATCACCGTCTTCGGTCACGCGGGTGACGGCTGGCCCAAGTCCGGCACCACCTGGGCGACCCACGACTTCGCCGTCACCAACATCGAGCCCGACGGACACGTGCCGAGCCGCCCGACGCCTCCTGGCTGGTCCACAACGTGTTCCGCGCGCGCCCGTCGGTCGACGATCCGTCGAGCGCCGACCTGCTCGTCCAGATCACCGACGTGTGCGTGGCCGACTGCGAGTACGGACCGGTGAAGCTCGCGTTCCAGGTGTCCAACCAGGGCGGCGCCGACGTGCCGGCCGGCGCCATCGCGACCGTCTACGCGGCGGACGGCGGCGGCTCGCATCGCCTCGTCGCCACCATCGTCCTCCCCGAGGTGCCCGCGGGCCGGGCGATCCGCGGCATCGAGGTCGAGCTCACCCCCGCGGACGTGGGCCGCAACGGCTTCGTGGTGAAGGTGGACAACGACGGCACCGGGACCGGCGTGGTCGGCGAGTGCGACGAGGACAACAACGAGAACGACTACCGGGACGGGGGCTGTCCGTAGGGCTGACCCAAACCGGAGTCCGGCGATACACGTTCGGCATGACGACGCTCCTTGCCCTGTTCGCATTGGCCGCCGCCGCGCGGCCCGCCCCGGTCGGGGCGTGGCCGGCGGGCGTCCCGTTGGTCTTCGCGTTCACGTTCGAGGCGCTGTACGGCGTCGTCCAGGACGTTGGGAACGCCACGTTCGTCCCGGGCAGGGCGGAACCCTACACCTGGACCTGCGAGGCGAAGCCCGCCGCGGGATCGGGCCGGCAGGAGATGACGTGCGTGGAGCCCGGCCTCGGCACGGTCCGGATCGTCTGGGGGCCGGAGCGGCACATCCGCGCGCTGGAGGTCGAGCAGGAGAACGGCAGGGCCCAGCCGATGAACATCCTCGACGAGCGGCGTGCGGGCGTGCTCGCCGGCGCGCTCGAGCTCTGGCCCGCGGCCTCCACGTCCGGCGCGGCCTGGAAGCTGGGCGGGAACGGGCAAGGGGTCCGCGTGGCCCACACGGTCGCCCCCACGTCGTTCGTGATCACCCACGTCGTCACGGCGAGCAGCCCCGGGCGGGTGACCGTGCGCACGGAAGGAACGGGCCCCCTCGCCGGTGGGTTCGGGCACAGCGAGGTGAAGGTGGACGGCGAGGCCGTGTTCGACCTCGCGTCCGGGCTCCTTGTGGATCGTTGGGTCCTGGTCCAACCGGCGAAGACCGTCGTGGGGATGTTCGGAATCATGGGCCACAAGGTGACGGTCGAGGTCGTCGGCCGCTGATCGCGCCAGGCGACCGGACGGCGGCCGCGTCCGCGCGGCCGGTCCCACCCGCGCCCGGGCGGGTGGACCGAGCCCGGAGGGCGAGCCGGGAGGGCGCCGACGGCGGAGCCGGGGCGCCCACGTCTCGTTGCGGGCATGCGCGGAGCTCACCGGGATAGATCCCTGGAACGCCGCGAGTTTCCCATGCCCGACACCGACACGCAGGCCCCGCTCCGCGCCGATGTGCGCCTCCTGGGCGAGATCCTCGGCGAGGTGCTCCGCGCCCGCGGGGAGCCCGGCCTCTTCGAGACGGTGGAGCGCGTGCGCGCCCTGTCGAAGGCGGCCCGGGGCGGCGACGAGGAGGCGGCGGTCGCCCTGGAGGACCTGTTGTCCGCGCTGCCGCCGCGCCGCGCGAAGGAGGTGGCGCGGGCGTTCGCGCACTTCCTCGACCTCGCGAACGTCGCCGAGCAGCACCACCGCATCCGGCGGCGTCGCGCGTGGCTGTCGGCCGGGGGCGCGCCGCAGCGGGGCTCGCCGGAGGAGTCGTTCGGGCGGCTGCTCGCGGCGGGGATCACTCCGGAGGTGTTGTGGCGATCGGTCGACACGCTCGCCATCGAGCTGGTCCTCACCGCGCACCCCACCCAATCGCAGCGGCGCACGCTCGGCAAGAAGTACCAGGAGGTGGCCGATCTGCTCGACGCGAACGACCGCCTCGCGATGGTGCCGTACGAGCGGGAGGCGTGGCGCGCGGCGCTCTCCCGCCTCGTGAGCTCCGCGTGGGAGACGCCCGACGTGCGGCGCACCCAGCCGACGCCCGAGGACGAGGCCCGCGCCGGGCTCGTGGTGGTCGAGCAGGTGCTCTGGGACGCCGTGCCCGCCACGCTCCGGAGCCTCGACCGATCCCGCCGCGCCGCCGGCGGCCCCCCCCTCGCCGCGGACGCCGCGCCCGTGCGCTTCGGCTCGTGGATGGGGGGCGATCGCGACGGGAACCCAAACGTCACCCCCGAGACGACGCGCCGGGTGTGCCTCCTCGGCCGGTGGATGGCGGCGGACCTGCTCCACCGCGAGGTCGACTCCCTCCGCGCCGAGCTCTCCATCGGCACCGCGAGCGACGAGCTGCGCGCCGCCGCCGGCGAAACCTGGGAGCCCTACCGGGCGCTCCTCCGGCCGCTGCGGGAGCGGCTCGCCGTCACCCGCGACTGGGCGGCCCGCGCCCTCGACGATCCAGGCGCCGCCGCGCCGCCCGACGTGCTCCTCGACGTGGAGCCCCTGCGCGACGCCCTCCTCCTCTGCGCCCGCTCGCTGCGCGCGACCGGCGACGAGACCCTGGCCGACGGGCGCCTGCGCGACCTGCTCTGGCGCGTGGCGTGCTTCGGGCTCACGCTGGTGCGCCTCGACTTGCGACAGGAGTCGGGCCGCCACACCGACGCCCTCGACGCGATCACCCGAGCGATCGGCCTGGACGGCGGCGGCTACGCCTCCTGGGACGAGCCGACGCGCGTGGCCTTCCTCACCCGCGAGCTCTCCGGGGCGCGGCCGCTCGTGCCGCCGAACCTCTGGGAGGACCCCGCCCTGCCCCCGAAGGTGCGCGACGTGCTCGGCGCCTTCGCCGTCGCCGCGCGCGAGCCCGCCGGATCGCTCGGCGCCTACGTGATCTCCATGGCGCGGTGCCCCTCCGACGTGCTCGCCGTCGAGCTCCTCCAGCGGGAGGCGCGCATGCGCTTCGCGACGGAGCGCTCGGGGCCGCCGATGCGGGTGGTGCCGCTGTTCGAGACCCTCGACGACCTCGAGCACGCCGGCGCGGTGGTCCAGGCGCTCCTCGCGATCCCGTGGATGCGGGAGCACGTGCGCCGCGACCTCGGCGACCGCCACGAGGTGATGATCGGCTACTCCGACTCGGCGAAGGACGCCGGCCAGCTCGCGGCGGCGTGGGCGCTCTACCGCGCGCAGGAGGCCATCGTGGCCGCCAGCCGGGAGGCCGGGGTCAAGGTGACCCTGTTCCACGGGCGCGGCGGCACCGTCGGGCGCGGCGGCGGGCCCACCCACGCGGCGATCGGCGCGCAGCCGCCGGGCTCCGTGGACGGCGCGCTCCGCGTGACCGAGCAGGGCGAGGCGATCCAGGCCCGATTTGGTTTGTGTGGCATCGCCGTCCGCACGTTGGAGGTGTACACGACCGCCGTGCTGGAGGCCACGCTGACGCCGCCGGCGCCGCCCGCCCCGGCGTGGCGTGCCACGATGGACCGGCTCGCGGGCACGTCGCGGGATGCGTACCGGGGCGTCGTGCGCGACGACCCCGCGTTCGTGCCCTACTTCCGCGCGTGCACGCCGGTGGACGAGCTCTCGCGCCTGAACATCGGGAGCCGGCCCGCGCGGCGCGGCGGGGGCGGCGGGGTCGAGACCCTGCGCGCGATCCCGTGGCAATTCGCGTGGACCCAGGTGCGGCTGATGCTCCCGGCGTGGCTCGGCGTCGGCGAGGCCCTCCAATCGGAGATGCAGCGCGGTGACCCGCCGGGCGGCGGCCGGGCCGGGCTCGAGGAGATGGTCCACGGCTGGCCGTTCTTCGCGACCGCCCTCGACCTCGTGGCGATGGTGCTGGCGAAGGCGCTGCCCGACGTCCACGCCCGCTACGAGGCCCTGCTCGTGCCGCCGGAGCTCTGGCCGCTCGGACGTGACCTCCGGCGCCGCTTCGTGCTCACCCGCCAGGCCCTGCTCGACGTGCGCGGCTCCCCCGACCTCCTCGCGGGCAACGCCGTGCTCCGGCGCTCGATCGCGGTGCGCAACCCCTACGTCGACCCGCTCAACGTGCTCCAGGCGGTCCTGCTCCGGCGTACGCGCGCAGGTGCGGACGATCCCGACCTCGACGCCGCGCTGCTCACCACGCTCACCGGGATCGCGGCGGGGATGCGGAACACGGGGTGAGTCGCAGGGGGGCCACCGGTGATGCGGAGGCGCCCGGGCTACCGAGCCGCATCGGGCGGCGCGCGAACCTTCAGTTGCCGGTGCAGGCGTAGTTCAGCACGAGGTCCTCCGTCGACACGTTCCCCGCGCAGTCCTGCACGCGAAGGGTGAGCGTGGCCTGGTATTCGTAGGTCATGAGGTGACTGGTCGGCATGTTCCGCATGGTCACGGTGGTCGATTCGGAGGATGCGGAGGTGATGGTCGCGTAGCCGCTCGCGGTGCTCCACGTGTAATGGAGGGGATCCCCGTCGTCGTCGTAGCTCGCCCCGGCATCGATCGTGAAGGTGCCGGCACAGGGCGTGCAGACGTAGCCGCTGCCGCTCGAGCTGCACCCGGTGGTCTGCTCCAGGTCGGGGTCGTCCGCCTCGGGCGCGGCGACGGGGGCCTCGTTGCCGGCGGCGTCGTAGACCGTGAGGGTCACGGTGTCGGAGCTGGCGATGTAGCCGTCGTACGCTTGGAGGTTGAAGACGAAGGAGCCCGCGAGGTCCACCGAGAAGGTCGGGGCCTCCGACGTGGTCGACGAGAGGTCGCTCGTGGTGGTGTTGGACCCCGTCGGCTTGGATCCCAGCGACCAGGTGTAGGTCAGGGAGTCCTCGTCCGCGTCCGTACTTCCGGACGCGTCGAGCTCGATGGTGTCGCACTCCGTGGCGGTGAGGCCGGTGGTGATGTCCGCGAGTGTCACCGGGGAGCTGTTCAGGATGGTGACCAATGACGTGTTGCGGGTGGTGCCGAGCCCGAAGCCGTCGTCGGGGGTGACGGCACAATAGAACCGGTTTCCCCGCGCCGTATGGCTCGGCGACAGCGAGAGGCCGGTCTCCCCGGTGATGGCCGAGGTGCCCCTGTACCATTGGTAGTGGTAGTCGGCGGGGTCCCCGTCGGCATCCGACCAGCCGGAGACCGACACCGCGAGCACGCTGTCGGTGTAGGGGCTGCCAGGCGTGATGCTGACCGAAGAGACCGAGGGAAGGGCGTTTTCGATTGTGGCCACGGCCGTCCTAGCGGTCCCCGAGCCGCTGCCGTCACTCGGCGTGACGGTCACCTGCACGTCATCGTCGCGCTCGTACAGGGAGTTGTTGAGCTGGGAGGTCGAGCCGCCCACGGAAACCCCGTTGACGGTCCACGCGTAGGCGTAGCTGATGGAGTCGCCGTCCGCGTCGGACGCGCCGGTGATGGAGGCGGTGAGGTCGGTCGCCGAGGTCGGCGATTCCGGGGTGATGCTCACGCTCGTCATCGTGGGTGCGGTGTTGAGCACGGTGACGGTGGACGAGGGGACGGGGTCCCCGAGGTCGTCGCCGTCATCCGGTGTGACGGTGCAGGAGAGCTCGTCGGTCTTCGAGAACGACGCGCCCGTCAGGGTATTCGTGCTCGCGGTCAGCTTCGTGCCATCCACGTACCAGGCATACTCGTAGCGGATGGTGTCGCCGTCTGCATCCGTGGCGGTACCCGGTTCGCAGGTGAACGTGGTGGCCTCGTACCCGCTGGCGGGCGTGAGCGTGACGGCGTCGAGGGACGGGGGGGAGTTCACCACGGTCACGGCCTCGCTCGTGAGCGACGTACCGCGGGCGTAGCCGTCGAACGGGACGGCGCTGACGGTCACGTCGTCCCCCTTGACGAACGCGTCGACGACAAAGGAGTTGCCGTCCGTGTCGGTTTCGCGGAAGACCTCCACGCCGTCGACATACCAGGTGAACTCGACGCTGACGGTCTGGCCCGGCTGATCGGGGTCGACGAGATCGAGCACGACGACGCTGATGGCGGTATCGACGGTGGGGGCGGTCGGGAGCACGCGGAGGCTCCCCAGCGTCGGAGCGGTGTTGTCGATGTAGACGCTCACGCTCTCGGAGGCGCCTGTCACCAATCCGTCGCTCGGGGTGACAGCCGCCGTCCAATCCTCCATGGATGCCGTGGCAGCGGCGGGGATCGTGGTCTGGTCGGCGTAGAGGGGTTGAACCACGCCGTCCCTCGACCATCCGATCCGAAAGGTGACAGGGTCCAGATCGGCGTCGGCCGCCTCGAGCGAGAGCACGAGATCCTGAGCCGTGGTGGGCGCGGTCGGGGAGATACCCAGGCGCACGACTTGGGGGGGGGAATTGCCGATCACGACCATCGCGCGCGCCTCCTCGCCGGCGAACTCGCCGTCCGTCGGGGTGACCACGACCTCCCACACCTGGCCCTTGAAGGTCGACACGGGGTCGACAATCCTGTCGTCCAATGTCGTCTCGGCTCCGTCCTTGTACCAGGCCCAATCGTACTCGATGGGGTCCTCCTCGGCGTCGAGCGAGGGCACGGAGATGGACGCCATCAACGTGTCCAACGTCGTAGGTGCCGCGGGCTCGATCAGCACGGTCGGCGGGCCCGGCGGCTCGTTGAAATGCAGCTCGGACATCGGCGTGCAGCCAACCAGGAGCACGAGCGCGTAGAGAGAGCGGGGCATGGGGGCCTTGGGTAGGACGACCCATGGTATACCTCAGCCTGAGGTCCCTCCATGCCGAACATTGCTCGAATTTCCTGGTTGATGTTCGTCATCCACCTCGTCGGCAAACCCGCTCACGCGGAGGAAGGCCGTGGTGACGTGTTCGTGAGCGTGACGTCCGGCGGCGGGCTCGTGTTCCTGGATGGCGCCACCACCGGCATTCTGGCGCCGGGGGTCGTGAGCGGGGTCTCCCCGGGGATCCACACCGTGCGGGTGGATGACGGGTGCAAGACCGCGACCGCCGACGTCACCGTGCGGGTCAACGCCGTCGAGCGTGTCACCCTGGCGCTGGAGCCCGGCTCCGGCACCATCAAGGTGGAAGCGACACCACCAGAGACGATCGTGACGAAGGACGGCATTGAGCTCGGCGTCGGCAATTTCGGTCCCATCCCCTTGGCATGTGGCAGCAACACGTTGGTGGGTGTGGCGCCCGGCCGGCAGTCGGTCACCTACACGGTGGAGGTTTCTCTTCGGGGCCACACCGACGTGCGGCTCGATCTGCCCTTGGCAGCGCTAGGGTCAATTGCCATCACGCCGACGCCCCTCGACGCGGAGGTATACGTGGACGGCGCCACGAAGGGCACCGGCCCAATGACGGTCGACGGCCTCACGGCTGGCGTCCATGTGGTGTCCGCTCGCCTCGACGGCTACGAGAAAGTCGAACAGCACGTCACCGTCGTGGCGTACCAGATCGTCCGGAGCACCATCGCGCTCGCGCCCAAACGGCCCCCCGTGCCGCTGGGCAAGCGTCTTGGCCTCGACCGTGTCCGCTGGGGCCGCGTCGGCGTCGACCTCGGGGTCAGCGCCGCAGCGGTCGGGCTCGGCCTGGTCGCGTACCTTCAGTACGACCGCGCGGCCGACAACTACACGACCTACACCGGCCTGACCTACGCCGATGACCCAGAGGCCTTCTACGCCTCCGAGGTCGCGGCACCTCGCACGCTGGCCTACGCCTTGGCGGGCACCTCCGGCGCCGCCGCGGTCACGTCGGGCCTCCTCTGGGCCACGACCAGACCCAAGGCCGTGACGCCCGTCGGGGAACAGGTGCCCGCGGTCACGCCCAGCAATGCGAGCCCCGCGCCGAACCCCGTGGGCTCCACGCCGACCGGCCCGTCGGCGCCTTCCAGCCCGCTGCCCGGCGCCCCTGCCCCGGGGCTCCAGCTCCTCGTCGCGCCCTCCCCCTTCGGTGTGGTCCTCTCCGGGCGCTTCTGACGACGGCCGCCGCCTGCACGACGCGACCCGCCGGGGCCCGTCGCCGCGCCCGGAAGCTGCGCCCACCCTTGTCCCATCCCCCTCCGGCGACTACCCTCCGCTCCCGATGTCCGCCCCCGACAACCCCGACTGGTCCCTGCGCTTCGACGGCGGCACGCTCGTGCTCGACGGGCCGACGGCCGACACGCTCCCCGACGGGTTCTCGTGGGACGGTCGGATCCGCCGCGCGCGCGCCCCCGCCATCCGCTACGGGTCCTTCGTCGAGAGCCGGCGCGGCGAGCCCCTCGAGGACCGCGCCCGTGCCTACGAGAAGCTCGACATCAAGCACCTCGGCACCCGCACGGCCCGCCACTACCAGGACGAGGCCGTGGCCGCCTGGAAGGCCGCCCGGTGGCGTGGCACCGTGGTGCTACCGACGGGCGCGGGCAAGAGCTACGTCGCGGAGCGCGTCATCGCCGAGGCGCGCCGCTCCACGTTGGTCATCGTACCGACGTTGGATCTGCTCTCCCAATGGTACGGCGGCCTGCGTGCCGCGTTCGGGTGTGACATCGGCCTGTTGGGTGGCGGAAGCCACGACATCCGCCCCATCACCGTCACCACCTACGACAGCGCCGCGCTCTACATGGAGCGCTACGGCAACCGCTTCGGCCTGCTCGTGTTCGACGAGGTCCACCACCTCCCCGCCCCGATGTACGCCCGCGCGGCCGAGTACTCGATCGCGCCGCTCCGGCTGGGCCTCACCGCCACGCTCGAGCGCACCGACGGCGCCCACGAGTGGCTCGACACGCTGGTCGGGCCGGTGTGCTACCGGAAGGAGATCACCGACCTCGCCGGGGAATTCCTCGCCGAGTACCACACCGAGGTCGTCAGCGTCAGCCTCTCCCCCGAGGAGCAGGCCCAGTACGACACGTTGCGCGCCCGGTACCGCGCCTTCGTCGACATGCACAACATCCGCATGTCCTCGCCCGACGGGTGGCGGCAGTTCCTGATGCTCTCCGCCCGCAGCAAGGACGGCCGCGCCGCCTTCCGCGCCCTGCTCGACAGCAAGCGCATCGCCCACGGCACCGAGCGGAAGCTGGAGTTGGTCGACGCGATCATCGCTGACGAGTGGGGGCGCCGCACCATCATCTTCACCAACGACAACGACACGGCGTGGCGCATCTCCCGGCGCCTGCTCGCGCCGTGCATCACCCACCACACCGACACCAAGGAGCGCCGCGCCTGGCTCGACGCCTTCGGCGCCGGCGAGATCACCGTGCTCGTCACCTCCCGCGTGCTCAACGAGGGGGTGGACCTCCCCTCCGCCGAGGTCGCCATCGTCGTGAGCGGCACGGGCACGGTGCGCGAGTCGGTGCAGCGCCTCGGCCGCATCCTCCGGCCCGGCAAGGACAAGCAGGCGGTGCTCTACGAGCTCGTCACCGAGGGCACCACCGAGACCCGCACCTCCGAGCGCCGCCGGGAGCACGATGCTTACCGGTGATCTCATCCGCGTGCGCGCCCAGAAGGGCGAGCTCACGCCCTCGTTCGTCGATCCGACCGCGGCGAAGCTCGCGGACCGCGCCGAGGAGCTGCTCACGCTGTTCCGCGAGGGCGTGGGGCGGCGGCGCGTGGACCTCGACGAGGAGATCGACACCCTCGTGGGGGACGGCACCGATCACAAGCTCGTGAAGGGCCTCGTGAAGGTGCTCACCGACAAGTCGAGCTTCGATGTGTCGGCCCCCCTCCCGCCGGCCGAGATCCGCGCGAAGGTGTTCCGCCTCGCCCGCGCCCGCGGCCCGCTCTCGCCGCTCGAATTGGAGGGCGGGCGCCCCACCGCCGCCCAGATCTACCGCGAGGTGGCCGCCGAGCTCGGCGTCGACCCCGCGGTCCTCGAAGGCGCCCTCTACGCCGATCACGCCGACCAGCAGGTGCTCGTGAGCGTCGAGGTCCCGACGGCGCGGTGGCTGCTCGATCGGTACAACGTCGCGCTCGTGCAGTCCGTGCTGCTCAAGGCCTCCGAGCTCCGCGTCCGCCTCACCGACCCCGAGCCCGCGCGCGCGCGCCAGCTCCTGCGCGCGGTGAAGTTCCACCAGCTCATCTGCGAGGTCCGCCTCCTCCCCGACGGCTACGAGATCGTGCTCGACGGGCCCGCGTCCCTGTTCTCCCAGACCACCCGCTACGGCATGGCGCTCGCCAAGTTCTTCCCGGCGCTCCTGCTCCAACCCGGCGCCTGGGAGGCCACCGCCAAGGTCGACTGGCGCGGCACCAAGGTGATGAAGCTCACCCCCGCCATGGGGCTGCGCTCCCACTACCGCGACACCGGCGCCTACGAGACCCGGGAGTCGCTCTGGTTCGAGGAGCGCTTCCTCGCGCTGGACAGCGGCTGGACGCTCGACCGCGAGGTGCACCCGCTCGATCAGGGCGGCGAGGGCGTGGTGGTGCCGGACTTCCGCTTCCGGAAGGGCAACAAGGTGGCGTGGCTCGAGATCCTCGGCTTCTGGCGCAAGGGCTCGATCGCGCGGCGGCTCGCGCTGCTCAAGCGCCACGGCCCGCCCAACCTCGTCGTCGCGGTGAGCAAGAAGCTCGCGGGCGAGGCCGCCGAATTGCCCGACACGGTGGTGCCGTTCGCGGAGGTGATCCCGGCGAAAGAGGTCTTGCGGCGGGTGGAGGCGGTCGCGCGGTAGTCCCCAATCCTAGGGATGGTGATGGATCGTGAGGTCGAAGCGGGCCTTCACGAACGCACCGTTCTCCTCTACCGGGTAGAAGCGGAAGCGGAGCGCCACCTTCCGCGCGCCTTCCTTCAGGGCCTCCGGGCAAGCGGTGGGCTCAGCGGAAAAGGGCACGCCCTCTTCGTCAATCGTGATGCGCACCACGCACTTCCCGTCCGGAGCCCCCGCGGGGAAGTCGGCCACGCGCATCTTCGCGCGGACCTTGACCTCCGCGACCGGAAGGCTCGCCTCCGGGCGTGCATCGACCGGCGGCGGCTCGGCCGAGGGCGCCGTGGCCGGTTGGACGGGGGTGGTCTCGGCATCGTCGGCGTGCGCGACTGCCGACATTCGGAGGAAGCACAGAAGGAGGGCTGTCATGCCTGGGCTCCGGGCGGCCCCCCCTCATAGCCGCCCTCCCGGTCGCCCGGGGCCTACTCCCGCGCGCCCTTCGCCCGCAACACCTCGGCGACCTCGCGCGCGCCGCGCTTCTCGGCGACCGCGAGCGGCGTGCGGCCCTCGTTGTCGCGCATGTCGGCGCGTGCGCCGCGCTCCAGGAGCAGCCGCGCGATCTCCAGCCCCCCCGCGCGCCCGTTCTTGGCGGCGAGCACGTGCAGGGGCGTGTTTCCGGCGTGGTCCGCGGCGTTCGCCGGCGCGCCGCCGTCGAGCAGGATGCGGACGAGCTCGATCCGGCCGCTCGCCACGGCGGTGTGGAGCGGCGTCGATCCCGTGGCGTTGGTCACCCCCGGGTTGGCCCCGCGCTGCACGAGGAGGCGCACCATCTCGGGCGTGCCCCGGGCGACGGCCTCGACGAGCGGCGGGCCTGCCTCCCCGGCGGCGTCGGGCGTGGCGCCGCGTTCGAGCAGGTAGCGCGCGATCTCATAGCGGTTGGCGCGCACCGCCACGAAGAGCGGGGTGACGCCGGCCCGGGTGCGCGCGTCGACGTCGGCGCCGCGCTCCACGAGGACCTCCACCGCGGCGAGGTTGCCCTCCGCGGCGTGGTGGAGCGCCGTGCGGCCCTCCGCATCGCGACGGGACACGGCCCCCGGGTCGGAGGCGAGCGCGGCCTCCATGCGCACGGGGTCCCCGAGCAGGGCGACCTCCGGGATGTCACCGGCGAGCGCGGGCGAGGCCGCGAGGAGGAGCGAGAGGAGCAGGCGCATGATGCCCGATCGTGCCCACCCGGACGGAGACGGCAACGGGCGCGGGGGAGCGACGAGGGGGGCGGGCATCGGTGGGATACCTTTCCCGGCGTGACCATCGAGCTCGTTCCCTACTCCCCCGCCTACCTCCCGCTCTTCTTGCGGTGGCGCTCCCAAGCAGCGACGCGCCGGCACAACCCGCTCAAGGCGTTCGACGCCGCGGCGCTCCGCGAGATGTTGGAGAAGGAGAGCACCCCCACCTCCCCGGACACGGCGGGGTGCCGGTGGTTCGTGCGCGTCGACGGCGCCGTGGTCGGAAGCGTGGCGTACAAGGACGTGAACCCGACGATGGGGTTCGCCGAGATCGCCTACGGCTTCTGCGAGTCCGTGCACGGGCGCGGAATCGGCACGGCGGCCGTCCGCATGCTGGTCGACCGCGTGTTCACCGAGACCTCCCTGCGGAGGCTGTTCGCCTACGTGCACGACGAGAACGTGGCGTCGTGCAAGCTCCTCGCGCGGCTCGGGTTCACTCGCGAGGGGCTGCTCCGCGAGCACTTCATCATCGAGGGCGTGCCCGCGAACGAGGTGGTGTTCGGGCTGCTGCGGCGGGAGTGGGCGCTTATGGGGAACACACCATGAGCCGCCCCAACCCCGGCGATCGCGCCCCCGCCGTCGCGCTGATCGGCGCCGATGGCGCCCCCGTCGCGCTATCGAGCCTGTACGCCGACAAGGTCCTGGTCCTCTACTTCTACCCGAAGGACGACACCCCCGGCTGCACCGCCGAGGCGTGCGCCTTCCGGGATCAGTACGAGGACTTCGTGGAGGCGGGCGCCGACGTGGTCGGTGTCAGTACCGATCCGCCGGAGTCCCACGCGCGGTTCGCCGGCAAGCACAAGCTGCCCTTCCGCCTCGTGACCGACCCCACCGGCGCCGCCAAGGCGGCGTTCGGTGTCACCCGGACCCTCGGGTTCCTCGACGGCCGTGTCACCTTCGTCATCGACCGGTCGGGCGTCGTCCGCCATGCCTTCTCGTCGGTGATCCGCATGGGGGCGCACGTCGACGAGGCGCTCGCGACGGTGCGGAAGTTGGCGGCGCAACCGGCCCGCTGATCCGCAGAGGGGACGGCCCCGCGTACACCCGGTGGTAGCCTCCCCCCATGCACGCACCCGACCCCGCTACCGAACCCACCGCCCCGTCGGGCCAACCGGGCGCGCGGGGCCTGTTCGTCCTCGGGTGCGTGTCCCTCGTCTGGTGGCTGCTCCACGCGGCGGGGTGGGCCCTCGCGGGGGCGCTCGGCGTGGGCGCGGGGCTCTACGACGAGCTCCACCTCGTCAGCGCCGGGGCGCGCCTCCTCTTCGACGCCGCGTTCTTCGCCCTGCTCGTTCCGTTCGTCCGCGGGCTGCGCGGGGGCGTCCTGGACGCGCTCTCCCAGGGCGCGCTCGTCCTCGCGGGCGCCAACGCGACCCTGGAGCTGGTGACCCTCGCCGGAGACATCGCGGGCACGTCGTTCCTTCCGAGCTCGGCCGACAACCTGACCAGCCTCGGCTACACGGGCCTCTTCGTCGCCAGCGAGCTCGTCTACTGGCTGCTCTACACCCGGTACGCGCGCGGCCTCCCGACCTTCTACGGCCCGCTGTTCTACGCGCTCCTCGCGGTGAGCACGACGATCTCGCTGCTTCCGGTGCTGGTCGGGTTCGAGCAGTACCGGGAGTTCAGGCGGGATCCGCTCTACGGGGCGCTCCTGAACTGGGGTGGCTTCGCCATCGGGAACATCCGCAAGATCCTCGTGCTGGTGGTGTTGTGGCGGCTCGTCCGCGCCGATGCCGCCGTGACCGAGGGGATCGCGTCCACGCGGGCATCGGAGAAGGACACGTCCACGAGCGATCTCGTCATCGGCGGGCTCTTCCTGCTCGGGGGCCTGGGCGTGACGCTGGCGTCGTATGCCGCGGTCGCGGACGGCGGGGGGAGCTACGTCGTGACCACGGGCGCCATCGTGTACGGGCTGTTCCGCCTGGTGCGCGGGCTGGTCCGACTCGGGGGGTAGGCCCGCTTCAGCCCGTCAGCCCGTCAGCCCGTCAGCCCGTCAGCCCGGCGGCCCGAGCGCATCGACCCGCGACGCGAAGCCGAAGCCGAAGCCGAGCGGGGCGCTCACCCGCCAGGCGAGCGCGCCGTCGGGGGTGAACTCGTCGAGCTGGCCCGCCGTGGACCAGGAGACGAGCGTGTTGCCACCGGGGAGGCGCTCCGCGGACCCGAGGAACGTGACGAGCAGGCATCGCTCGGACGTGTAGGACGCCGTGATCGCCGCGGTGCCGTCCGCCTCGTCGAGGGCCACGTCGACAGCACTCGAGCAGGTGTCCGGTTCGTTCGGGTTTCCGCGGTTGAAGACGAGGATCCCGTCCGGGGTCGCCTGCACGCTGTGTGGATGCAACACGAGCGGCGCGTCCCCAACGGGGGTGAAGTCGCCGCCGGAGTCCGACAACCACCACGCGAGCTCGCCCGTGGCCCGGTCGATGCGCGCCACGGTGTCCTGCCGGGCCAACGAGACGTAGTACGCGTCCGTGTCGGCGTCGTAGTCGAGCCCGTTGATGTGCGTCCAGTCCTCGGCCTCGGGGGTGCCGGGAATGAAGGTCTCGTAGGTCTGCGTGAGGTCGGGCGTGAAGTCGTCGAAGGCCGACCAGACGGTGTACGGCTCGCCGTCCGCGGGCACCTCCACGACGGTGCCCGCCACGATCTGGCGGTCCCCGAACATGCGCAGCTCCCACGCGAGCGTGGCATAGCCCCCCGACGGAAGCTCCACGAAGTCGGTGTGGGCGGCGGTGATGGCCAGCCTGGTGGCGGCCCCTCCGTCGAGCGGCACCCGTACGATGTACCCCGGCCCGTCCACCGCGTTGGCGAACACGTCGTAGAGGATCGCCGTCCCGTCGAGGGACATCCGCGCGCGGCTGATGGCAGGCGGCACCACCCCAGTGGGCTCGTAGGCCCAGACCGGCCGCCCGGCGCCGTCGTAGACGACCAGGCGGCCGCCCCCGGTGTCGATGACGGACGCGACGGTGTAGCCGCCTTCGGCCGCCTCGGGCACGGTCGCCGCGTACGTCACGTCGGGGAGCCACGTCGGCAGGGTGCCGGTGGTGATCGTCGCCTCCGCTTCCCCGTCTGGCAGGGGTACCCGGACCGTCACCTCCGTGCGCGCGGGGAAGCCCGCCAGCACGATGTCGTGGTGGGTTGTCTCCGCGGATTCGGTGTGGGCCACGGTGGTGTCCCCGAACGTGCCGGTGACGGTGGCGCGGCTCGGCGCGGCGGTGCGCCACCGCACGCGGAGCACGGTCTCGACCTCGGCGAGCGCGACGTCCAGGCCTCCGTCGGGCGGCGTACACGCGAGGAGGAACAGGAACGACAAGGGGGCCTCCGGGACCGCCACCCTACCGGGCTACCGAGGCAACCTTGTCAAAGAACGCGCAGGGTGCCTCCGCGTCATTCTTCGAACGCCGATTATAGACGGCAGCAATTGCACGTGACTCCGCTCGGATAGGATCCGGGCCGAGCGTTCCGACAATGTCCCTCCCGCTCCTCGCCGACCTCCCGCTCCTCGCGGCCCTTGCGGCCTGCACCGCCGACACGCCCGCGCCCTGGGCGCCCGGGGAGCTCTACGTCGAGCAGATCGGCCTCGGCGGCGGCACCATCGGCGAGGCCGCGCTGGTCGTCGGGCCCGACGGAACGCGGGTGCTCGTCGACGTGGGGAACGACGCGCATGCCGACGCGGTGGCCGAGGCCGTCCGCCGGGCGACCGGGGAGGCGCGGGTGGACTGGATCGTCCTGACCCACTTCCACGCGGATCACATCGGGGGGATGGACGATCTCGCCGTGGACGTGACGGAGGGCGTGATCACCCGCGGCCCCTACGACCTCGGCGCGGACGCCAACGCCGACGAGTGGGCCGAGGTGGCCGGGCTCCGCGACGCGCGGCCGTTCGTCGACCTGTGCACCGGGCCGGAGGCGGCGCCCGCCGACCTCGACGGCGCGACCGGGTGGGCCGCCTCGGGCTGCCCGGGCCTCGCCGGATCGGAGCCCGCGGAATCGGAGGGCTCGACACCGGGTGTCCTCCCCCTCGGAGACGGCGCCGAGCTGCGGGTGCTGGTCGCGGACGGCTTCACCGCGCGCGCCGCGTTCGGGCCCATCGGCGACGACGAGAATGCACGGAGCCTCGGCGGAACCATCCGCTGGGGCGACTTCGTGTACTGGTGGGGCGGTGATCTGACCGGGGGCGGAAAGGGCACGCCGGACCTCGAAGGCTGGCTCGCCGACGTGCTCCCCGAGGCGGAGGTCCCGACCGACGGCGTGGACGTGGCCCACCTCCACCACCACGGCATCGCGTCGAGCACGAGCACGCGTTGGGCCGAGCGGCTGTTTCCCGAAGGCGGCGGGGACCGGAGCGGAATCGTCGGGGCCACCGGCGCCTACGTCGATGCCCCGAGCGACGAGGCGCTCGGCGCGGTGACGCCTCGCCTCGGAGACGGCTTCGTGTGGGCGACCGAGAACGGCTGGACCGCCACCTCCGATCCCCGGCTCCGCGTGGCGCACGGCTCCGTGGTCGTCCGCGTGCGGGCGGGCGAGACGAGCCACACGATCGAGGCCGGCGGGGCGAGCGAGACGTTCGGCCGTCGATGACCGCGCGCCCCGCGCACCGATCCCTACCGGTCCATGTCCGCCGCGATGATCGCCTTGATGTCGCGCGCCGAGGTCACGTACTCGTCCATCGACAGCACCCGCATGTCGGGCGAGACGATGAACGAGGTCGGGATGTAGCCGTCGACCTCGAGGTAGGTCAGCTCGTCCTCGGTGGAGTCCTCGGGGCCGACGACGGGCACGCCGTCGAGGTCGTAGGTGTCGCGCCAGTCCACGAGCGTGCGGGAGCCGGGCGTTTCGCCGCGCACGTCCTGGAAGAGCAGTTCGAACGCTACGAAGTCGGGGTACTCGTTCCGCACCTGGTCCTGCACCGCGGCGAGCTCCGCCGCGAGCTCCTGGCAGGGGCCGCACCAGCCGGCGGACACGGTCACGAGCATGTAGTTGCCGCAGAACGTGTAGAAGCCCACCTCCTGCCCGAACGAGTCGGTGCCGGACCAGGGGTTCAGCGTGTCGCCCTCCTGGTAGGCGTCCCACTCGTAGGTGGTGGAGCCGTCGGAGTAGGAGCCGATGCCCGTTGGGCCGGCGTCCTCGTCGGGGAGGTCGGGGCAGGCGCCGACGAGGTAGTCGCCCTCGTCGAAGGGGTGCGACCACGCGAAGGTGGGGTTCAGGCCCGCGTCGACCTCGACGTTGTCGTCGTAGCCGTCGCCATCGGAGTCCGCCTCGTCGGGATCGGTGCCGAGCACGTCCTCCTCGGCGTTGGTCAGGCCGTCGCCGTCGTCGTCGACATCCCCGTCGACGTTCCCGATGGCGGAGGCGGTCTCGATCTCGCACCAGGTCGCCGTGAACGACGCCGTGATCTCCCCGGCGTCGTCCCCGTCGCCGTCCTCGAGCTCGCCGGTGAGCGTCGCCTCGAGCGCGCCTTCGTCCTGGAGGGCGGTGATGTCGAGCGTCCCGTCGTCCAGGCGCCAGGAGTCGAAGTCGACGTCCAACGCCGCGCCGCAGTCGTCGGCGCGGTCGCCGTCCTCGTCCCAATCGGAGCGGAACTCCTCCCAGGGGTCCCCCTCCCAATACTGGACGACACCGTCGAACGCGGCGTCGTCCCCGACCGTCTCGCCGGCGTCGAGGGCCTCCCACTCGTACTCGCCGTCGTCCTCGATCTCGAGCGACTCGTCCTTGGTGACGCTCAGCCGGACGAAGTGGGCGCCTTCGCTCCAGATGCCCCGGGCCACCTCGGCGATGGCCACGATGTACGGGTACCCGTCCTCGCAGAAGTCGTCGTCGTCGGCGTCCTCGGCGAACGCGAAGTAGTCGCTGACGGCCTCCTCGTACGCCTGCTGCTTCCCGCAGAGGTCGGGCACGTTCGCGAGCACGAGGCTGTCGACGTCGGCGTCCTCGTCGTGGAACCACACCGACGACCGCACGGTGCCGAAGGAATCGAGCTCGTCGAGGCGCACCTCCCCGGCGGGCGGGCTCGCCTCCTCTTCGTCGCCTCTCACGGGGGTGCAGCCGACGAGGACGAGCAGGACGATTCGCATGGGGGCCCCTTCGAGGACGCGCATTCTACCGTGGATTCACTTCGACGCCGGGGATTCGCTCGCCCCTTCCGACGGCCGCGCTACCGCACCAGCGCGTCCACCTGCGGAAACAGCGGCACGGCCCCGCTCGCGCAGGGGTACACCTCCGGGTGGCGCCCCAGCTCCTCGCGATCCCAGCCCACCGCGCCGGCGGTGAAGGTCGCGCGCCAGAACCGGATCGACACGTAGCGGGGGGCGGCGACGGGTCGGGTGAGGATGGGGAGGAGCACGTCGGGGTCGGTGCACCACCGCTGGACGAGGCGCGCCACGTAGGACGGCGCCGCCACCCGGAGGCCCGCGGGCGTGCCCCGCCCTCCGAGCGGGTAGAACCAGAGCTGGAACGCGACGCGCGGGTGGTAGGGCGCGAGCCAGGACATCGGCTCGCCGGGCTTGAAGGCGATGGGCAGGGGGGTCCAGGTGCGGGCGTCGTCCGAGCCCACGATCTCGACCTCGTCGCGGAGCGGGTCGATGCTGGCGAACAGGTGGTAGGCGTTGGTGACACGGAACCGCTGCGCCACGCGCGCGACGCCGTCGAACGGCCGGTCGGGGCCGAAGCGGTTGGCGAACACGACGAGGGAGAGCGGCACGATCACGGCCGCCAGGACGCGCACGGACCACGGGGAGCGCCCCACCGCCGGCGCGAGGAGCGAGAGCAGGAGGGCGAGCGAGAGCCAATTGAACGAGCCGTAGTTGGCGGTCGCGAGGATGCCGAGCTGCAGGCTCGTCCACACCACGAAGATCCAGGGCCGCGCGCGCGCCCAGGGGAGGAGGAACGGGAGCACACACTCGACGACGAGCGTGCCGCCGGTGAGCCCGGCCTGGATCGCCGGCGGGAGGCGGTCGGCCCACCACGCGAGCGGCGTCGGCAGCGGGGCGGTGCGCCAGTAGTCGCCCATCGCGCGGAGCGAGGTCCAGTCGTCGCTCCAGAGGAGCTTGGCGAGGCCGCTCTGGAGGTTGAGGCGGAACAGCAGCCACCAGGCGAGCCACACCCCCACGCGCCCCCGGCCGAGCGCGGGGAGGATCACGAGGGTCTCGACGATCAGCGAGTCCCACTGGAACGTGAAGAACGTCGTGCCGGCGTTGGCAAAGGACAGGTACAGCAGGGCGAGCGGCCATGCCGCCCAGGCGGTGCGTCGGAACGCGAGGGCGCCGCTCGCGAGGAGCCCCGCGACCGCGAGGAAACGCAGCGTCGTGTCGGTCGCGGGCACCCAATGGAACAGGGTCGGGAGCCGCCACGCGGCGTCGTCGACCGTCTCGCCGAGGCGCGCCAGCAGGGGGGCGGCGGGGGCGAGCCCGTCGGGGCCCATGAGGACCGGCGCGTCACGGGCGAGGCTCGCGAACGCCGCGGCCACGGCGAGCGCGACGCCGAGCCGCACGCCACGAATCGGCCACGGCTCGACCCGCCGTCGCTCGACCAGGAAGTCACCCGCCAACCGTCAGACCACCGGATCCTGCCAGGGGATGCCCAGCTCCTTGAGCCGGTCGCGGAGCGCCCCGAGATCCTCGCTGGCGACGACGACCTCCTCGGGGGTGACGGCGCGGCGCAGGATCGGCCCGGCGATCCAGTCGCGCCGCAGCGCCGAGGCGACCTCGGCCGGCAGGTGCACGAGCCACATCCGCTCGGCCCGCACCGGGGCCAGGGAGTTGCCGGACACCACGAGCGCCTCGATCTCTCCGGGGAGCTCGCCCCCGTAGAAGGCCTCCAGCCGCGCGATGAGGGTGGGGATGTCGGCGTGGTCGCGCCGCTCGGGGAGGTAGACCCGCTCGTCCCCCTCGCGGCCGACGTACCGGGCGATGCGCTCGACCACGGCGCGCACGCCGAGGGCGTCCCATCCGTCGGGGATGGTCACGCGGCCCTTGCGGTACAGGAAGCGCGCCTTGGGCGGCTTCGTGTAGTCGATGATCCGGCCCTCGACGCCGGCGGGGGCGATGCGGAGCTGGCCCTGCTCGTCCTCCTCGACGTCGACGCCGGTGAGCACGGTGATGCGCGTGGCGGAGCGTTGCCACTCGCGCACGGTGTCGACGATGTTCGCGGGCAGCCCGGTGCGGGAATGCGAGGCGAGGAAGTCGAGCGTGTCGCGATGGCCGGCCGCCAGATCCCCCGCCACGCCCTCGCGGGTGAGCCGGTGGCGGTGCATGCGCTCGCCGTCCACGTAGGGGGCGAGCCGCGCGAGGCGGCCGTACTCGGTGGAGGAGAGCTCGCCGGAGTGGACGAGGATGTTGCCGTCCGGCAGGAGCACGAAGCCGGGGGAGAAGCTCGGGCGCGCGCCGGGGCGGCGCACGGCGGTGATCTCGGTGCCGGCGCGGCTCGCGTCGAGCACCCCGGCGCGGTGCAGCGTGTCGGCCACCTGGCGGAAGATGGCGGCCTCGACCGTCTCCCAGCCCTGGTCGTCGAACACCACGGCGGAGCGGTCCGCATAGCGCCCGTCCGTCGGGGAGCAGAGGATCTCGCGGCAGCGCACGCGCAGGCGCTCGAGGAACGCCCCGAGGTCGAGCCAGTCGGCGCCGACCTGGCGGAGCAGGATCGAGGCGGCGGTGGAGGCGAGCGGATCGGCGAACAGCGCCGTCGGATCGCCCAGGGGGCGGGGGATCGCCTCGGGGAACCCGCGGAGCCGGCCCTCGGCGGGGCGCACGAGGCTGACGAGCCGCGCGATCTGCAGGGCGAGCGCCCAGCGATCCGGATCGCCGCCGAGCGTCGTGTAGATGCGCCGCTCCACGTCCTTGCGGAGCGTGCCGTCCTGGGTGAGCTGCCCCGGCTGCTCGGCGAGCAGGGCGGCCACGACCACGGCATCCCAGCGCGCGTCGGACGGCGGGAAGGCCGCCGTGGCCTCGGGGACGGTGAGCACCCAGCCCGGCGCCACGTACCCCTTGAGCGCGGGGTTCAGCCGGCAGGAGCCCGCGTAGCGGAGCGGATGCACATCGCCCCCGCCCGTGTGCGACTGGCGCGGGAGGAGCAGGGTGGCGCGCCAGAGCGGCTCGCCCACCCGCTCGACCGCGGGGCGGAAGCGCTCGGGCACCGGCTCGCCCGGCAACGCGACGAACAGGAGGGTCTCGAGGAGCTCCGCCGTCGGCTCGGGGAGGTGGGTAGCCGCCTCCGCGAGCGCGGCGGGATCGTCCGCGGCGTCGGCGGGAACGGTGAGACCAGCGCGGAAGGTGGCGTCATAGGACTCCACGACACGGCGCGCATTGGGCGTCGACGGGGGACGACTCAGAAGGACCTCCACGACCAGGGAACGCGACGCCGACCGGAGGTCGACGAACGTTGGGGGCCTTCTATCCGCGCCAGCCCTCGAACGCCCTCCGGGTTGCCGTTCCGGGCACCCGGTGAGGCGTCATTTCGATGAACCGGGGGTGAGTTGGGCGACGACCCGGCGGTTCGTGGCCTTGCCCTCGGGGGTGTCGTTGCCGGTGAGCGGGTCGAGATCGGCGCGGCCCGCCACGGTGAACCGGGTGTAGGGCACGCCGTGCTCCTCGACGAGCGCGCGCGCGACGGCGAGGGCGCGGGCGTAGGAGAGCTCCCAATTCGACGGAAACAGCTTCCGGAGCGGGCCGCCCGGCGGGTCGGCGTCCGTGTGGCCGACGAGGAGCACGTTCATCTCCATGTGGAGCTTGAGCGCGGTGGCGAGCAGATCGAGCGCGAAGGAGGCCTCCTCCCGCAGCGCCACGCTCCCGCTGGAGAACAACAGGTCGCCCGGGAGGGTCACGCGGGTGGAGCCGCCGGCGCGCTCGACGTGGACCGGCCCGCCGGAGAAGACCTGCACGAGCTCGGGGTAGATCGGCCCGGCCTCTCCGCCGGTGGCGCAGCCGGTGAGCCGCTCCTCGAGGTAGCGGACCTTCTGCTTGAGCGCGATGACCTCGCGGTCGAGCTGCCCGATGAGCTCGCGGTCGCTGGACGCGCCGGCGTGGACGGCGAGCGGGAGCGCCAACGCTCCGAGCACGAATCCGCCCAGGAGCCCGCGGAGGCGCCGCCTCACGCGGCACCGAGCGGCGAGTCGATGCCCCAGTCGTTCGGCCCGAAACCCTTCATCCCCTGGGCGGCCCGGCCGGAGCCGCGCACGCGGAGCCAGCGCGCGATCCAGCTCCGCACGTCGGGCGGGTAGGTGAGGCCCCACGCGCCGTCGACCTTCCGCCGCGCGAGCAGCATCCACGCGAGGTAGTCGGGGTGCTGCTCGATGGCCTGCCCGTCGAACTCGCCGCCCTTGAACACCACCATGCCGTCGGGGGAGCGCACGAGGATGTCCCCGCCGGGGGGCTCCCCGACGGCGTCGGCCCACTCGATGAGGCCGGCGAGATCGTCCGGGGCGTCGTGGCGCTTCGCGAGCAGGCTGAAGCAGCGCCCGCAGGCCTCGGCGTCGTTCGTGGCGCGGTGGGCCCCGATGAGGGTGACCTCGAGCCGCTGGGCGAGCTCACCGAGCTTGTGGCTCTTCGCGTCGGCGAAGAAGCGCCGGGAGAGATCGACGGTGTCGATCTCGGCGGGGGGCGCGCACCACTTCAGCCCGCACCGGTCGAACTCGGCGGTGAGGAAGCGCTGATCGAAGGGGTAGTTGTGCGCCACCGTGATCGAGCGCGCCAGGAGCCGATGGATCGCCTGCGCGTGCTCCTTGAACAAGGGAGCGTTGGCCACGTCCTCGTCCTTGATGCCGCTGATGTCCGACGCCTCGCGCGGGATGAGCATGTCGTCGGGCTTGAACAGGAAGTGATGCGGGATCACCTTCTCGACGTTCCCGTCCGGTCCGAGGCGCATCTCCACGCCGGCGAATTCGATCACGCGGTGACCGTCCTCCGGGTTGAGCCCGGTGGTCTCCGTGTCGAACGCGATGATGGGGAGCGTCCGCCAGCGCATCCCCGCCTTCTAACGCGAGGCGCGCCGCCGGCGGCCCGCCACTGCGGCGAGCAGCACGGGAAGGAGCCCGAACCCGGCCCCGGGGCCCGCGTCGCAGCCGCACGCGCCCGCCGCGGACAGCCCGCCGGACGGCTCCCGCTCGGGGTTGTCGGAGTCGGCGTCAGTGTCCGTGTCCGTGTCGGCGTCCGTGTCGGCGTCCGTGTCCGTGTCGGTGTCGGTGTCGGTATCCGAATCGGTGTCGGTGTCGGTGTCCGTGTCGGTGTCGGTGTCCGCGTCACCGGGCTCGGTGTCGTCGGTGCACCCGTCGCCGTTCGTGTCGGGCCCGTGGAAGGCCTCGAACTCGCAGGCGTCCACGTCGTCGATGACGCCGTCGCCATCGTCGTCGTGCGCGGACAGGACCGGCTCGGCGAACCCCTGCCAGCTGCCGTCCTCGTAGCCCGAGTCGTAGGACCAGAAGCCGACGGCGCCCATCGACTCGAACGTGCGGTCCGAGGCGACGAGCGCGACGCCGCCGTCCTCGTAGGCGGCGGTGAGCACGCCGTCGTTCAGTTCGAACGAGACGTCGCCGTAGGTGCCCTCGCGCTCCAGCGTGTAGCTCGAGCTGGTCTCGGCGAGCACGGTGGCTTCACCCCGGAGGATCCGCACGATGGCCGCGCCGCTCCCGTCCCGGGTGTCGAGCGAGAGCGGGCAGCTCCCCCCGCGGCCGTACGCGCCGCAGAAGAGGAACAGGTAGTAGTTCTCGGGATCCCGATGGCCGATGACGACGCCGAAGGAGTCGTCGTCCGCGGTGTAGAACATGGTGTCGAACCGCCCGTCCCCCACGGGCGTGGCCTCGTTCACGAGGAAGTTGTCGAGCGCGCCGCCCTCGCCCCAACTGCCGCCGGCATCGCCGGTGTTGTCGTCCGTGTAGGCCATCGCCCATCGGCGGCCGGTGGAGCCCACGAAGCCGAACCACGGATCGTCCGAATAGCCGTTGATCCAGCCGGCGGAACCGCCGACCCACGTGTCGGCCTCGAAGCCGTCGTACGACCAGACTTCGAGGGTGTCGGCGCGGGCGGAGAGGGCGGCAAACGTCAATGCGAGAAGCATCCAGGCCTCCGAGCGCACCAGTATCGCAGCGTTCCTGCTTCACGGGCGTCAAGAATTCATCGGTGGCGGCAGGGGCGGCGCGGCGGCCCCGCTTCGAGATCCAGCCTTTACGGGTCAAGGTCGACGTTCGAGACGCTCCGGCGATCGGCCCGACGACGTCGTGATCGTGGGGTGCGCGGCGGAGCGCGTCGTCGCGCGGGCCCTTGCGCCTGACCTCGCGCCGTGTTTTTTGGGTAGCCCCGCGTGCGTAGGTCCGTGCCGATGGCGGCGCGCGGGGGAGCTTCGGGGGGGATCGGATGCGGACATCAGGGGGGGTCGCGGCGCGTCACCGGGAGTCGGTGCTCGTCATCGATCCCGTGGCGCGGGCGGAGGGGGAGGACATCGACGGCCGGCAGGTGCTCGACGCGCCGGGGCGGCGCCTGCACGTCTGCGGCAGGGCGGCCGAGGGGCTCGCCGCCCTGGACGACATCGCACCGGACCTCGTCGTGGCGTCGCTCGACACCACCGATCTGCCGGGGCTGCGCCTCGTCGAGGCGCTGCGCGCCCGCTGGCCCGCCCTGCCCGTGATCGCCGTCACGGCCACGCCCACGGTGGCCGGGGCCGTCGCCGCGCTCCGGGCAGGCGCCTCCGACTACCTCGGGCGCCCCGCGTCGCCCGATGCGCTCGCCGCCGCGGTGGAGCGCGCGCTCGCCGCCGCCCGCGCCACGGGCGCCGTCGTGGAGGCGAAGGTGGACGGCGCCGAGCGCTACGGCTTCACCCACCCGCTCTCGCGCAGCCCCCGGATGATCCGCGTGTTCGACGCCATCCGCGCCGTCGCGCAGACCGACGCCACCGTCCTCATCCGCGGAGAGACCGGCACCGGCAAGGAGCTCGTCGCGCGCGCGATCCACGAGCGGAGCCGCCGCCGGAGCAACCCGCTCCTCGGGGTGAACTGCGGGGTGTTCCCCGACACGCTGCTCGGGGCCGAGCTGTTCGGGCACGACGAGGGCGGCGCGCACGGCCGGCGCGCCGGCGTTGGGGGCGCGGGGGTGTTCGAGATGGCCGACGGCGGCTCGGTGTTCCTCGGGGAGCTCGCCACCGCCTCGCCCGCCGTGCAGGTCGATCTCCTGCGCGTGCTCGAGGAGCGTCGCTTCCGCCGCGGCGCGACGCTCGTGCCGGTCAACGCCCGGGTGCTCGCCGCGACCTCGATCGATCTCGAGGCCGCCGTGGCCGACGGGCGCTTCCGCGAGGACCTCTACTACCGGCTCGACGTGTTCCCCATCACGCTGCCGTCGCTGCGCGAGCGCGCCGAGGACATCCCGGTCCTCCTCCACCACTTCCTCGCCGACGCCGCCCGCGAGTACGAGCTGCCCGCCCCCGCCGTCACCCCCGAGGCGCTGGCGCAGGTCCTGCGCTACCGCTGGCCCGGGAACGTGCGCCAGCTCCGCGCGATGTGCGAGCGGTGGGTCATCCAGTGCCGCGGCGAGCCGCTCCGCGTCGAGGACCTCCCCCCCGAGCTCCTCGGCGCCGCGCGCCCCGCCACGCTCTTCGCTCCGGGCGGCGCGCTCCTGTTCGTGGACGAGACCGTGCCGCTCGCCACCCTCACCGAGCGCTTGACGACGCAGCTCGAGCGCGCCTACCTGCACAAGCTCCTCGCGCGCCACGCCGGCCACCAGCAGAACACTGCCGACGCCGCGGGGATCACGCGGCGGACGTTGTACTCGCGGATGAAGGCGCTGGGGTTGGAGGCGAAGGACTACAGGTAGGGCTGGCACCGTGCACGGATTGACGGGTGTGATCCGAGGTTGCCGCGATCGCGATGTCGCGAATCGCCGTCAAGGCATCACGACGATCCGCACCCGCACGCTCCGGCACGCATCCTGCTGTGCGGATGCCCGAGGCCTCCCATGCTGCTGCTCGTCCTGTTCGCGTGTGCCGACCGACCGGAGATGCTCGCGCTCGGCGCGGGCCACGGCGACTGGGAGGGCTGCGAGGCCCTCGGAGAGGGGGGCTGCACCACCACGGGCCTGCTCTCGATCCAGCCCGGCTTCGAGCGCGGTGACTGGACCTTCGAGGTCAACGGCGAGCGTGGGACGATCCACACGCCGACCCACGCCAACCTCGCGGTGTTCGACGGGGTGGAGACCACCATCAGCGTGAACCGGATCGGCGAGTACGGGAACGTCGTCCGGCTGCGCTCGGACACCGATCACTGGCTGATGGACATCGGCCGGGGGCTGGCCACCGTGCCCCAGCTCTACCCCGACGTGGGCGGGGTCTCCTTCGGGGAGGAGCGTGGCACCAGCTCCCTCGACGGGGAGACGCTCACGTGGCACGACCTCCGCTTCGAGTCGGACACCGGGGTCGCCGTCACCGCGGAGCCCGGCGTGCCGACGAAGCTCGTGCGGCGCGAGCAGACGTGGGAGGTGATCGTCGTCGCCGCCTACCAGGCGGCCGTCCCCAACAAGGTGCACCTCGATCCCGAGGACTGCGCGGGGCTACTGCCGATGCTCGCGTACGAGCTGCGCCTCGTGGACGACGACTGGGAGCCCGACGGCCGGCGACGGGCGCGTGAGGCCGAGGAGCCGTTCGCGTCGGCGCAATGTCGGTTGAACGCGCCCGACTAGGAGCCTGTAGGGCATGGCGGACCGAGCTCGCTGAGCCACCGCTGAGGCGCGGCTGCGCGGCCGACGAGGGAGCAGGTCGAGACCTGTGACCGAGGAGGCCGTGCGGCCGCGCCCAGCGG
>JAKFCH010000330.1:0-14365 GCA_036676765.1 Deltaproteobacteria bacterium | reverse complement strand
GACGCCGGCCCCGGCGCCTCGCCGGGGACGCGCCCGTCGTCACTCGATCCGCACGCCGTCGAGGTACACGTGCGTGGCCGCGGCGAGCACCGTGGGGTCCACGAGCGGGTCGGCGGGCAGGACGAGGAGGCTGGCGGCCTTGCCCGGGGCGAGGGCCCCGAGGTCGTCGAGGCCCCAGAACGCCGCGGGCGCCGAGGTCGTGGCGGCGAGGACCTCGGCGGGGGTGAGGCCCGCCTCGACGAGCAGGGACAGCTCGCGGGCGTCCACGCCGGCGGTGCGGCTGTTGCCGAAGTCGGTGCCGTAGAGCACGGTGGCGCCCGCGTCGTGGAGCGCGGCGAGGTTGGCGACGGCGCTGTCTCCGCCGCCGAACGCGCCGAGGGTGGAGATGACGGCGCGGTCCGCCCAGGCCGCGACGCCCGCTGCGGACAGGGGCTCGACGGGCGTATGGGCGAGCGCGTCGACGCCGGCGGTGGCGGCGAGGGCGGCGTCGTCGGCGCCGAGGGCGTGGGCGACCACGGGCAGGCCGAGCGCGTGGGCGCGGGCGGTGGCCGCGGCGAGGACCTCCGCGTCGAGGGCGGGCCCGGAGGTGATGGGCAGCTTCACGACGCGGGCGCCGAGCCCGTGGAGGGTGTCCACCGCGGCTACGGCCTCGGCCGCGTCGGCCACCTCGAGGCCGTAGCCGTCCCGCCCCCAGCCCTCCGTCGGGTAGCCGCCCACCGCCGTGATCATCGGGCCCGACGCCACGACCCGGAGCGGCGCGGGGTCCGTCGTGAGCCAGGAGGTCGGCGAGGCGAGGTCGACCACCGCGGCCACGCCGCCGCGCGCCATGTCGTCGCCGCGGGGGAGGTAGGCGAGGTGCACGTGGCTGTCGACGACCGCGGGCGCGAGCCACGCGCCGGTCACGTCCACGATCGCGACGTCGGCTCCGAAGCCGCCCTCGGGCGCCGGTCCCACCGAGACGATGCGGCCCTGGTCGACGACGACGTCGGCGCGGCCCACCCCCACGACGGTGCCCCCGGCGAGCACGAAGCGGGCGGCGGTGGCGGGTGCGCAGCCGGTGCCCACGATCGCGGCGGCGCCGAGCACGAGGCCCGGCGCGTTCCGGAGCCCGGTGCCCGCGCCGGTGGGCTCGCCCTCGGCAGGGGCGCCCTCGGCAGGGGCGGCCTCGGAGGGGGCGGCGAGGGCAGAGGGCGGCTCGGCGAGAGGGCCGCCGGCGCACGCGACGAGGAGGAGCAGGTGCATGGAGAGCATACGGACGCGCGCCCCGCGAGGATCGGCCCGCGCCCGTGGTACCTTCGAGAGATGCGTACGCTTCTCCTCCTGGTGCTGCTCGTCCCGACCGCGGCCCACGCCAAGAAGCCGGCGCCGCCGCCGCCCCCGGAGTGGAAGTGCGGAGACGCCGTGTCGGACGACTACGGCACCGGCTTCTCCGCCCTCGCCGCGGGCCGGAACGACGAGGCGATCACGGCGTACGGGGCGGTGCTCGCGAAGGAGCCGTCGTGCGGGCTGGCGCTGCTCGGGCACGGCCGCGCGCTGCTCGCCGCGGGCAAGGCGGCCGAGGCCGCGGTGCCGCTCACGACGGCGTCCACGTTGTTCGCCGACAAGGTCGACGCGTTCGTGTGGCTCGGCCGCGCGAAGTACGCCGCGGGGGACGACGAGGGCGCGCTCGCCGCCGCCCGCGCCGCCGTCGCGATCAAGCCCAACAGCGTCGACGCGCAGCGGGTCGCCCAGGACGCGCTGCTCCGCAAGGGCGATGTCCCGGGCGCCCGGGCGATGCTCGACGCCGCGCGGGCCACGTCCAACGTCGTGACCTGGTTCTGCCTGGAGGGCGGGCTGGCCGTCGCCCAGGGGGATGCGCAGCTCGCGAAGGCCCTGCTCGTGGAGTGCGAGGGGGTGCCCGATCGCAGCGTGTACGACGCCCTCTCCGCGAAGATCGCGGCGATGCCGGTGGCGGACGCGGCGCCCGCGGGGGTGCCTGCGGCGGCGCCCGCGGCTCCCGCGGCTCCTGCGACGAAGCCGAAGTAGGGCGGGGCTATCGACAAGTCGATCGATGACCCCTCCGGGCGATCGATATGTCGACGAAACCGCCGCCCGACGGCGCCAGCCGATCGATAAGTCGATGGAGAAGCGGCCCGCCGATCGATAAGTCGGGCCACCGGTGTCGTGGCGGCCGCGGACGGGGGACCTGTCGAACAGGGGGTCGACCTGCGTCCGCGTGGCGGCCGCGGACGGGGGACCTGTCGAACAGGGGGTCGACCTGCGTCCGCGTGGCGGCCGCCGACGGTGTACCTGTCGAACAGGGGGTCGACCTGCGTCCGCGTGGCGGCCACGGACGGTGTACCTGTCGAACAGGGGGTCGACCCGCGTCCGCGTGGCGGCCACGGCCCCCGAGGCCCTCCCGCCACGGCCCCCGAGGCCCCCCGCCACGGCCCCCGAGGCCCCCCCGCCACGGCCCCCGAGGCCCCCCAAAACCCCAAAACCCCCTACCGCGGAGGCCACCCCGCCCCCTCCGGCTCGTCCTGCCCCCACCACCGCCCCGTCCACAACGTCACCGCGTCGAAGGGCGCGGCGCGCACGTCCACGCTGCCCTCCCAGGCGCCGACCTCGAGCCAGGCGCCCATGTGGTTGCGGTAGGCCTCGAGCGTGCCGAGGCCGGGGTCGACCATCCACAGGTGGCCGACGCCGGCGCGGGCGTAGGTGGCGCGCTTGCGGATGCGGTCGATCCGTGCGGTGGCGGGCGAGAGCACCTCGCAGACCCAGTCGGGCGCGAGCTCGACAAAGGCTACGTCGGGGACGACGGGCAGGCGCGCGCGGCGCCAGCCGGCGAGGTCGGGCACCACCACGTCGTCGTCGACGTGCACCTCGGGGTCGCACACGATCCACCAGCCGCCGGGCCCGTGGCCGCCGCCCTCCCCCCGCCCGAACACCGGCCGGAGGCTCTCGAGGACGCCATCGCGCGCAATTGCGTGACGCAACCGCGGCCGGCGGCTCAACACGAGGTCCCCCGCCAACATCTCGGCGACGAGGTGGTCCGGCGCCGCGAGCACGTCCGTGTAGGTACCTCTCCTTCCTGGCGGCTCACCCATCCGCGCATCCCCCCACCCGATCAACCCCCGGCCGGCGCGTGTTAGACCCTGCGCGCCCGGAGGTCCCATGGCTTTCCTCGACGTCCCCACCTACGCCGACATGCCCGCTCCTACGGACGACGAGCTTCGTCTCGCCTACGAGGTGAGCAGCCGCAGCCGCAGCGTCGAGGAGCACATCGTCCGCCTCGTGAGCCGCGGCGAGGTCAAGTTCGCCATCTGGGGCCCGGGGGAGGAGATCCACGGCACCGCCACGGCGCTCGCGCTCTCGAAGTGCGTCCCGCTCGAGAAGTTCGGCATGGTGCCGCACTACCGGTCCGGCGCGCTGTGCGCGATGTGGGTCAAGCTCCACGGCTACGAGACCTTCACCCTCGACCTGCTCCGCCAGCAGTTCTCGAAGGACACCGACGCGATGAGCCGCGGCCGGCAGATGGTCTACCACCTCGACATGAAGGAGATGGGCATCCTCCCGGTGCAGTCGCCGGTCGGCATGCAGCTCGGCAAGGCCGCCGGCTACGCGATGGGCTTCAAGATGAAGGGTGTGTCCGGCGCCCTCACCATGGGCATCGTGGGGGACGGCACGACCGCCGAAGGCGACATGCACGACGCGATGAACGCCGCGAGCGTCTGGTCGCTCCCGTTCCTCACCGTCGTCACCGACAATCGCGTGGCGATTTCCACCACCCCGGAGGAGGGGCGCGGCATCCGGAGCTTCCGCGACTACGCGGGCAGCTTCGGCATCGCCAGCATCTCGTGCGACGGGCGCGACTTCCTCGACGTGTATCAGGCCACCTACCGTGCCGGCCGCTACATCACCGAGAACGGCAAGCCCGTCGTCATGCACGTGCACGACCTCCCGCGGTTCAACGGCCACTCCTCCGCGGCGGACGTGACCTACGACCTGTCGCAGGAGGATCCGCTCATCCACTTCGGCGCCGCGCTCGTGGCGAAGGGCATGCTCACCCAGCGCGACGTGCTCACCCGCACGAAGGGCGAGGGCCGCGACTTCTTCGCCCACCACGAGCTCGGCAACGTGATGGGCCGCCAGGACGAGGAGGTCCGCGCCATCCTCGACCAGGTGCGCGGCGAGGCCGATCCGCCGCCGGAGAGCGTGATGGAGAACATCCGCAAGCCGTTCGCCGAGTTCGCCGAGCCGCCCCAGTCCGGCGCGACCAACATCACGTACGCGGGGGCGATCCGCGCCGCGATCAACAACATCCTCCGCGACATGCCCTCGGCCCTCTGGGGCCAGGACGTGGGCCGGCTCGGCGGCGTCATGACCGCCACCGCGGGCCTGAAGAAGCGCTACCCGGACCGCATCATCGACGCGCCGCTCAACGAGCCGCTCATCGTCGGTACCGGCTGCGGCGCGGGCCTGCACACCGACTTCGTCTCGCTCCCCGAGATCCAGTTCGGCGACTACTCGCTCAACGCCTTCCACTGGCTCGTGCACATGGGGAACCTCTACTGGTGCACCAACGGCCGGTCGAACTTCGCCACGGTCCTGCGCATGCCGGTCGATCCGTTCGGCGGCGGCGCGGTCTACCACTCGATGAGCCTCGACGGCTACTTCACGCCCATCCCCGGCCTCACGATCGTGATGCCGTCGACGTCGTTCGACGTGTACGGCCTGATCATGTCGGCCGCGAAGTACCGGGGCCCCGTGGTCGTGCTCGAGCCGAAGTGGATGTACCGCCAGTCGCTCGGCCCGGCGTTCCCGGGCGAGCCCACCGACGCCGAGGGCATCCTCGCGCTGAAGAAGTCGATCATGCGCGGCGAGATCCCGGACATCCCGGCCGACCTCGCGGTGCCGCTCGGCAAGGGCATCATCCGCCGCCCCGGTCGCGACGTGACCGTGGTGGCCTGGGGCCGCGCGGTGTGGACGTGCATGAAGGCCGCCGAGGCCCTCGCGAAGGAGGGCATCGAGCTCGAGATCATCGATCTCCGCACCCTCGTGCCGCCCGACATGCCGCTGGTGTACGAGAGCGTCGCCCGCACCGGCCGCCTCCTCGTCGCGGCGGAGGATCGCTCGTTCTCCGGCTTCGTCCGCGAGATCGAGGGCCAGTGCACCGAGCACTTCCCCGGCCTGCCCGCCAAGGCGCTCGGCCAGAAGTACGTGCCCGGCATCGCGCAGAGCCTCATCCTCGAGGAGGCGACCGTGCTCACGTGGGAGGACGTGCACCGCGCCGCCCACGAGATCGTCGGGGAGCGGGTCCTCGCGGGCAAGAACGTCGAGGTCGCGCCACGCTACTTCCTGGTGTGATCGCCGCGGAAGGCGAGCGCGACCGCGCCCTCGCCATCCTCCGCCTCCACGGCTGGAACACCACGTCGTTCCAGCTCCTCGAGCCGGGCTGCGCGTACCACTTCGACGGGGCCGACGCCTTCGTCGGCTATGTCGACACCGGGACCGCCTGGGTGGCCGGCGGCGCGCCCGTCGCCTCCCCCGAGCGCCTCGCCGAGGTCGCCGCGGGCTTCGTGGTCGCCGCCCGCCGGCGCGGGCGGCGCGCCTGCTTCTTCTCCGCCGCGCACCGCTTCGTCGTCGCCTCGGGGTGGCACGCCCTCCCCGTCGGGGAGGAGCCCACCTGGGACCCGGCGCGGTGGCCCGAGATCCTCGCGGGCGGCGCCTCGCTCCGGTCGCAGCTCCGGCGCGCGCGGGCCCGGGGGGTCGAGGTGCGCGCGCTGCACGCCGACGAGGTCGCCGAGGGGACGCCCACCCGCGTGGCGCTCGACGCGCTCGTCGCCGCGTGGCTCCGCCGCAAGCCGATGGCCCCGATGGGGTTCCTGGTCGACCTCGCGCCCTTCGACCACCCGGGCGAGCGCATCCACTTCGTCGCCGAGCGTGACGGCCGCATCGTGGCGCTGCTCGCGGCGGTGCCGATCTACGCGAGGGACGGCTGGCTCATCGAGGACCTGCTGCGCACGCCGGACGCCCCCAACGGCACGACCGAGCTGCTCGTCGACGCCGCGATGCGCGCGACGGCCGAGCGCGGCGCCAAGGTCGTGACCCTCGGGATGGCGCCGCTCGGCGGGGATGTGCCCCGCGGGCTCGCGTGGGTCCGCGATCACGCGCGCCCGCTCTACGACTTCGGCGGCGTCCGCGCCTTCAAGGCGCGGTTGCGTCCGCACGGCTGGGAGCCGCTCTACCTGGCGGTGCCGCCGGGGAGCAGCGCGTGGGTCGCGCTCGTCGAGTCGTTGCGCGCGTTCGCGCGGGGCAGCTTCGTCACGTTCGGGCTCCGCACGCTCCACCGCACGCTCGACCGCACGCTCCGCCGCACGCTCCCCCGGCGCGTGTTCCGCAGCCGCCCGGCCCCGCGGACGGCCGCGTGAGCCACCCCTGCCTCACCTGCGGCGCGTGCTGCGCGACGTGGAGCGTGCAGTTCGACCGCGCCGAGGTCACCGCGGGCCTCCGTCGCCACGTGGTGGCCGCGCGCACCGACCGGCACGTGATCCTCAAGGGCACCGAGGGCGACGCTCCGCGTTGCGACGCGCTCGAAGGCGTCGTAGGCCACCGGACGAGGTGTGGCCTCTACCGCTACCGACCGACCCCGTGCCGCGACGTGCGCGCCTCCTACGAGGACGGCGTCCACGACGCCTCCTGCCACGAGGCGCGGGTCCGCCACGGCCTCCCGCCGCTCCTGCCGCGGGACTGGACGTGAGCCCGCGTCCGGGCCCGGCCGTGGCACCCACGATTTCCTGACGCGATGGGCGTGCCCGGATGGGGCGGTTTTGGCGTCTTTGCCGCCGACGTTCCCAGCGCCGTCGGCGTCGCCGCGGCGGGCCGCGTCCGCGCGGCGCCGGCCGCCCGGATCGGGATCGACCCAGATTCGGCACGGGCACGCCCGGAGTCCGGGTAAGATGCGGCCCCGCTGAACCGCCTCGCCTGGAGCCCAGATGCGCCTCGTGTCCCTTTTCGCACTGTTCGTGTCCCTCTCCGCTTGCGATGGCGGCGGCAAGGACGTCGACTCCGACGACGTGGACGGCGACGGCGTCCTGGTCGACGAGGACTGTGACGACGACGACGCGGACGTGGGCGCGCCGGGCACCTGGTACGAGGACATCGACCGCGACGGCTACGGAAACGGCGCCAACGGCAGCATCGAGGGGTGCATGTTCGCGGACGGGTACGTGACCGACGCGACCGACTGCGACGACGGGGACGCCGCCTTCAACCCCGCGGCGACCGAGGACGACTGCGCGGACCCCAACGACTACAATTGCGACGGGTCCGTCGGCTACGTCGACGGCGACGGGGACGGGTGGGCCGCGTGCGAGGACTGCGACGACACCGACGAGGAGGTGCTCCCGGGCGGCTACGAGCTCTGCAACGACGTCGATGACGATTGTGACGGGGACATCGACGAGGACGACGCCGCGGACGCCTTCACCTGGCACGCCGACGCCGACGCCGACGGCTACGGCGACGAGTCGTCCACCCACGTCGCGTGCGAGGCCCCCGAGGGCTACGTCGCCGAGTCCGGCGACTGTGACGACACCTCTGCGACCGTGAGCCCCGAGGGCGCCGAGGTCTGCGACGACGAGAACGCCGACGAGGACTGCGACGGCGTCACCGACGACCTCGATCCGGGCGTGGACGTGACCGGGTACTCCACCTGGTACGTCGACGCCGACCGCGACGACCACGGCGACCCGACGGGCACCCTGACCGCGTGCGACCCCCCGCGCGGGTACGTCGGCTCCGCCGACGACTGCGACGACGCCAACGCCGCCGCGAGCCCCGATCTGCCCGAGGTGTGCGACGGCGCCGGCCTCGACGAGGACTGTGACGGGCTCGTCAACGACGCCGACGACTCCCTGTCCGAGGCCGGCGCGTCCACCTGGTACGACGACGCCGACGGCGACCGCTACGGCGATCCCGACGCGGGCTTCACCGGCTGCGATCAGCCCGATGGCTACATCACCGACAGCAGCGACTGCGCGCCCGACGACGCGAGCATCTACCCCGGCGCCCTCGAGACCTGCGACGGGGCCGACCAGGACTGCGACGGCACGGTCGACGACGGCTTCACGACGAGCTGGTACGACGACGCCGACGGGGACCTCTACGGCGATCCCGCGACGAGCTTCACCGGCTGCGACGCGCCCACGGGCTACGTCTCCGACGCGACCGACTGCGATCCCGACGACGCGGGCACCTACCCGGGCGCCCCCGAGGCGTGCGACGGCGTGGACGACGACTGCGACGGCACGGTCGACGACGGCTTCTCGACGAGCTGGTACGACGACGCCGACGGCGATCGATACGGCGATCCCGCGACCTTCTACAGCGGCTGCGACGCGCCCACCGGGTACGTCACCGACGCCACGGACTGCGAGCCCGACGACGCGACCGCCTACCCCGGGGCCACCGAGGAGTGCGACGGCGTCGATGACGACTGCGACGGCACCGTCGACGACGGGTTCGTGACCGACTGGTACCTCGACGCCGACGGGGATCTCTACGGCGATCCCGCGGCCAGCTACGACGGCTGCGACGCGCCCGCCGACTACGTCGAGCTCGCCACCGACTGCGCGCCCGACGACCCGGCGATCTACCCGGGCGCCGTCGAGGCGTGCGACAGCGTCGACAACGACTGCGACGGGCGCGTCGACGAGGGCCGCTCGTGCGGCGGAGACGACGTGTTCGTGGAGTTCGACACCTGCGGCGGCGTCGGCCTGACGGGCCCCACCCAGGCGGAGTGCGACACGTCCTACGAGGCCACCGACCTCGAGGGGAGCGTGACGGTGGCGGACGGGGTGCAGACCTGGACCGTGCCGGTCGACGGCGAGTACCGCATCGAGGCGTGGGGGGCCATCGGGGCCGCCGGCGACGCGGAGTACGTCGGCGGGTCGGGCGCCTACGCGTCGGGGGTGTTCGGCCTCACCGCGGGGGATGTGCTCACCATCGTCGTCGGTCAGCGCGGGCTCGGGCAGTCCTCGGCGAGCAACGGCGGCGGCGGCGGCGGCAGCTTCGTGGTGGACGCCGCGAGCACGCCGCTGGTCGTCGCGGGCGGCGGCGCCGGCACCCGCGAGGAGGTGTCCCAGGACGGCTGCGACGGTCGCGACGACAACTACGGGGGCACGGGCTCCGCGGGGGACGTGACCAACGCCTGTGACGCGAGCTCGGACCCCCTCGGGGACGGCGGCGCCGTGTCCAGCACGACCTGGGGCTCCGGGGGCGGCGGGTTCAACGGTTCGGGCACGGGCGACAGCGGCTACGGCGCCGGCGGCACGTCGTTCCTCGACGGCGCGGCGGGCGGCGGCACGCTCAGCGCGTGCGGCTTCGAAGCGGACGGCGGCTTCGGCGGCGGCGGCTCCGGCAACGGGTGCTACGGCGGCGGCGGCGGCGGCGGCTACACCGGCGGCCAGGGCGGCCGCGTGGCCGGTGGCGGCGGCTCCTACATCGACAGCGCCGGGACCGAGGCCACGATGACGGCGGGCGCGAACCCGGACGACGGGATGGTCACGATCGAGCGGATCTGACCCGGGGGGCCGCCGCCGGCCCCTACGCCTCGGACGGATCCGGGTCGGGCTCCGACTCGGAGGCCGGCGCCTCGTCGGAGGCCGGCTCCTCGTCGGGGAGCCGCTCCTCGGCGTGCTCGCCCTCCCGGGGCCGCTCGAGGCTGATGCGCCCGAGGAGCCCCTGGCGGAGCTCCCGCACGAGCAGCTCGGAGACCTTCTGGAGGTCGATCCCGCCGCCCTTCCGCACGCAGGCGCGGCGGGCGGCGATGGCCTCGAGGATGCCCATCGCGTCCTCGGGGAGCTCGTCGAGGCGGTAGCGGGCGCGCAGGGCCTCGGGGTAGTCCCGACGGAGCGCCTCGGCGGCGAACAAGCCGAGCTCCTGGTAGTCCACCGCGGTGTCGGCGACCGCGCCGGTCACCGCAAGGCGGTAGCCGCACGCGGCGGGGGTGAGGCGGGGCCACAGGAACCCTGGGGTGTCGAGCAGGATGAAGTCGCCCACGTTGTGGATGCGCTGCTCCATCTTGGTCACCGCGGGCTTGTTGCCGGTCTTCGCGATGTACCGGCCGGCCAGGGCGTTGATCACCGTGGACTTGCCGACGTTGGGGACCCCGAGGACCATGACGAGGATCTTCCGGGTCGCGGTGCGGTCGGGCGGGAGCAGGCTCCGTCCGAGCTCGAGCAGCGCGCGCGCCTGCCCCGGGTGGTTCGACTGGATCGTGCGCGCCTTGACGCCGGGCCGCCGCTCGATCTCCGCGATCCAGGCCGCGGTGACCCGCGGGTCGGCGAGATCGCTCTTGTTGAGCACCTTGATGGCGGGCTTGTTGCGGCGCAACGCCACGACCAGCGGGTTCTCGCTGCTGAAGGGGATCCGCGCGTCGAGGATCTCGAGGATGAAGTCCACGTCGGGCATGGCCCGACGGATCTCCTTCTTCGCCGTGGCCATGTGCCCGGGAAACCAGTTGATCGCCATGTCGCCGCCCCGGTGCTTCGCGCGGGGTCTATGCCGCTCGGCGCGACAAGGCGTCTCCGCAGGGCAGGACGACCTCGCGCAGGGCCCGCTCCACCATCGCCGCCATGGCGTCGGGACGGATGCGGCCGTGCGCGGCGAGCACGTCCTCCGCCGCGCCGAACGACACCGCGGGCGGGGTGACCCCGTTCTCCGCCACGTCCGCGAACACCGCGGCGACGGCGTCCCGCACCCGGGCGCCGCCGGCCTCGATCATCCAGCGCACGGCGCGCCACGCGAGCTCGGCGTGCCGGGCCTCGTCGGAGGCCACCACCGTGAGGACACGGCGCACCGCAGGGTCGGTGGCGCGCGTGAGCGCCTCGGTGGCGAGCAGCGCCACGACGGTCTCGCCGACGCAGCCCTCGCGCGCGGTGGTGGCCGCGAGCGTCGCGAGGTCGAGGGTGAGGGGCACCGACGCGCCGAAGGGGAAGGGGCCGGGGGCGACGGGGCCGCCGGCGTAGGTCTCGGCGAGGGCGAAGGCGAGCCGGGCGTGGCGCACCTCGTCGCGGGCGGCGGCGTGGGCGTCGTCCACCAGGGCGGCGGGGGCGCCGGCGGCGAGGAGCTCCAGCGCGAAGCGCGCGAACGCGGCCACCGAGGCGTGCTCGACGAGCGCGTCGTCGGTCCACGCCTGGGCGAGCACGCGCCGCTCTTCCAGCGACAGGCCGGCAAGGCTCGGGCGCTGGCCCAGCGCCCATCCGCCCTCGGCGCGGCCGGGGGGGCGGACGCTCTCCGCCGTCACGAGCTTGCCCTCGTCGTAGTAGGGGCGGCCGACGACGCAGCCGTCCGAGATGGGGACCTTGGTGACGGGGTAGCAGCACTGGTCGTTCGCCATGCCGGTGTCGCCGCCGTCCGCGGGGACCACCACCCCGGGCCCGTCGACCGACAGCGTGCGCGTGCCGCAGCCCGGCCCCACGAACTGCTCCGCGGCGGTCGCCTCGGAGGGGCAGGTCGTGGCGCCGTCCTCGACGATGAGGCAGGCGGTCGACTCGAACCGCTCGCCCGTGACGCAGGCGCTCAGCGGGAGGACGCCGAGGAGGGCGAGGAAGCGGAGGCGGAGGGCGGCGGGGTCGGTGTGCATGCGACGTTCCGGGGTGGCGCGGGGCGGAGACGTGGGCATCCTACCCGCGGCGGCCGGGGAGGCGCGCGTCCGGTGGAGCCGACGACGTTCTTGGTGGGGCTGGCGTCGCCGCGGCGGCCGCGTCCGCGCGGTCCGGCCGCCCGGATCGGCTCTTTCTAGCGGCACCCGCGGCGGCGCTGGTCCTCGGCGCGGGCGCGGCACATCGTGTCGGCGGGGCCCTCGCCCGCGCCGCAGCGGACCTTGCCCCCGCAGGCGTCCGCGTGCCCGATCAGCCACGTGAGCGTGTCGAGGTGCGCCGGCAACGCCGCGTACACGTCGGCGATCTCCGCCTCGGACGGCGCGGTCGCGAGCCAGCGCTGGATGGAGTGGCCGGCACAGTCCCGCAGGAAGGCGGCGACGTGCCGCTCGCAGAGCCGGACCTGCTCGATCGGGCCGGGCGCCGGCTGCGCGTCGAGCACCTGGAAGGCGCAGTCCGCGTCGGCCGCGCAGACGCGGAGGAGCTCGTCGCGCGGAGCGGTGTCGATGCGCACGGGGTTCGCCGCCCACGCCCGCCGGCAGGTGGGCTCGCTCGCGCCCGCGTGCCGGCAGAGCGCGTCGACCTCGTCGGCGGTGTCCAGGGCGTGCACCGCCTTGGACAGGCACACCTCGTGGGCCGCGGGGACGTCGCGGTAGTCGGCGCAGCCGTCGTAGGCCGCCTGGGCTGCGGCGGGGAGCCCCGCCACGGGCGCCGCCGTCGTCACCGCCGGGGAGCAGGCGAGCAGCAGGAGCAGCCCGATCATCGGTTGAGGTGGGCGGCCATGAGGTCACGGACGCAGTGGTGCCGCTCGATGCCGTCGAGGAGCCCGCACACGAGATCGCGGTCGGCGTCGTCCGCGCGGCCGCGGTGGTCGCGCACCCACTCGAGGATCAGCGTGGTGCGGAAGATGGGGTCCTCGATCTCCGCCGAGACCCACCCGAGCTCGACCGCCGTGAGCGTCGGGAGCGCCGCCTCCGCCTGCTCGTAGAGGCACCGATCGCGGGCGCCGCCGGTTTCCAGGGCCGTGCATTCGGGGCGGCATGCGACGAGGAGGGAGAGGACGAAGAGCATCCCCCACTGTCGTCGGGGCCCTGCGGCGCGGCGACCGGCGGGTGGGCGGCGCGGGCGGGGGTGTCCGAAAACCGGGCCGGGGCGCGCGCTGTGGACGCGTCAAGAAGGCGTCAATGGGCTCCGGGCCACTCCACGCGGGCGCCGTCGACGCGGAAGCCGGCCTCGTCGCGCTCGAAGACCAGCGCCCGGAGCCGCGGCGGGATCGGCTCGCCGGGCCGCGCGATCACGAGCAGGGGCCCCGTCGCGATGCGGGCGAGCTCCTCGAGGACCGCGCCCGGGGCCTCGCGCTCGAGCGGCGGCGAGAGGGCCTCGGGCCCCTCGACCAGGATCGCCGCGTGGTGACGCGCGGCGGCGCGGACGACGTCGCGCGGATCGGGCCGGGGGTCCGCCATCTGCCACGCGCCCGCCGTGGGCACCTCCGCGAGCAGGGCCCGGGTGGAGGCGCGGGGCAACACGAGCACGGGCCCCCACGCCGCGAGCGCCTCGACGGTGGCGACGAGGAGCTCCGCGCGCACCTCCTCGGGCACCACCCAGGCCACGGAGCGCTGCGGGAAGCCGGGCAGGCCGAACAGCGCGCCGCGGGTGCGCCGGCCGAGCGGCAGGACGGAGGGCGCGGGGCGGCGCAGGCGGCGCACGAGGGCCACCCCGAGGCCGCCGACGAGGGTGGCGCCGAGGCCGCGGAGGAGCCAGGTCACCGCGCGCGTCGACGCGGCTCCCCCCGCGTGCGGCGGCGGAGGCGCCTCCCCGGCGGACCCCACGGTGCGCACGTCGAACCCGATGGGGCCCCCGGTGAGGCGGATCTGGGGCTCCGCGGCCGTAGGCGGGATCGTGAGCGTCGTCTCGTAGAACGGGCTCGTTTCACCGCAAGTGTGGAGGGCGAGCGCGAGGGGCACGCCCACGGGCACGTCCACGGCGGCAGACCGGTTGCCGTTGGTGGGGGTGTCGCCGCCGCCGGGGTGGGGGTAGGCGAGCGGCCAGGTCCCCACCGCCCGCCCGCCCGTCGTGAACGTGACGCACGGCTCGGCCACGGGCTGGAGGGCGTCGGGGGACTCCCAGTATTCGACGATGGCCGGGGCCTCGGCGTGGGCGGGGCCTTCGGGCGGGGCTTCGGCTTGGGCTTCGGCCTGGGCGGGGCCTTCGGGCGGGGCTTCGGCCTGCGCCGCCGCCCCCGCGAGGAGCGCGGCGAAGGGCGCCCATCGGCCGCACGGGCGTCGTCTCGTCGGCACGGCCATGCCGGGGCCTATCCCGAGGTCGTCGCGGTCGTCGCGGGCGTCGCGGTCGTCGGGCGGGGCGGTCACGCGCGTCGTCGCCTCGGTGTCCGGCGGCGGACGGCCGTTCGCCCTGGGCAAGGCGCCATCCTCGACGTCCGCGCGGCGGACGCAGACGGGGGACCTGTCGAACAGGGGGGCGACTTGCGTCCGCGCGGCGGACGCAGAGGGGGAACCTGTCGAACAGGGGGTCGACTTACGTCCGCGCGGCGGACGCAGACAGGGAACCTGTCGAACAGGGGGTCGACTTGCGTCCGCGTGGCCCACGGGATGCGGATCCAGCTATCCGGCCTTGAACGCCGACACCAAACTAACATAGTGATTTCAATGTGTTATAATGGTCCCGCCTCCACTCGCCGTAGCGCAACGGGCGCGACGGCGGGT
>JAKFCH010000329.1:0-14476 GCA_036676765.1 Deltaproteobacteria bacterium | reverse complement strand
AGCCTGAAGGCGCCCGGTCCTGGCGCCCCGCCAGGACGCGCCCCCCCGATCAGCCCATCCCGTACCGCTTGAGCTTCTCGTACAAGGTCCGCAACCCGATGCCGAGGTGCCCCGCGGCGGCTCGGCGGTTGCCCCCGTGAGCGGCGAGCGCCCGGGTGATCGCGTCCCGCTCGGCCTCCTCCAGCGTCGGAGCGCCCGAAGCGCCCGCCACGCCCGCCACGCCCGCCACGCCCGAAGCGCCCGTCGCACCCGAAGCGCCCGCCCCGCCCCCCGCCGCCCCCGACCGTGCCGGCACGTCGAGATCGTCGGGCTGCAACACGTCTCCTTCCGCGAGGATCGCGGCCCGCTCCAGCACGTTGGCGAGCTCGCGGACGTTGCCCGGCCACGGCGCGGCCTCCAGGACCCGGCGCGCCTCCGGCGACAGCGTCATCCGCGCGCGGCGCACCTCGGGGCCGATGCGCGCGAGCAGGGTGTCCGCGATGGGGCCGATGTCCTCGCGCCGCTCGCGCAGGGGCGGCAGGCGGACGGGGAACACCGCGAGCCGATGGTAGAGGTCCTCGCGGAAGCGGCCGTCGGCGACCATGTCCTCGAGCGGGCGGTTGGTGGCGGCCACCCAGCGCACGTCGGCGCGGAGCACCTGGCTGCCGCCCACGCGCTCGAAGGTGCGCTCCTGGAGCACGCGCAGGAGCCGCGCCTGGAGCGAGGGGGTGAGCTCGCCCACCTCGTCGAGGAAGAACGTGCCGCCGGCCGCGAGCTCGAGCTTGCCGCGGCGCCGCGCGACCGCGCCGGTGAAGGCGCCGCGCTCGTGTCCGAACAGCTCGCTCTCAAGCAGGGCCTCGGACAAGGCGGCGCAGTTGACCGCCACGAACGGACCGCGCGCGCGCGGGCTCCACGCGTGGATGGCGCGGGCGGCCACCTCCTTGCCGGTGCCGGTCTCGCCGCGCAGGAGCACGGTGCTGTCGGTGGCGGCGACCCGCTTGAGGGCCCGCACGACCGGGACCATGGCGGGGGCTCGCCAGGTGAGCGTCGGCACGCCGTCGCGGCTGGTCACCTCGTGGGCGTCCACGAGGCGGCGGTGTTCGAGGGCGCGCTCGATCACGACGCGCAGCTCGGCGGGGCTGCCGATCGGCTTCTGGAGGTAGTCGAAGGCGCCGAGCCGCATCGCCTCGACCGCGCTCTCCACGTTGCCGTGGGCGGTGAGCACGATGACCTCGACCTCGGGCTGCTCGTGCTTGAGCGCCCCGAGCAGCTCGAGGCCGGTCACCCCGGGCATGCGCAGGTCGGTGACGACGACGTCGAAGGGCTGCTGAGTGGCGAGCGCGAGCGCGGTGCCGCCGTTCGACGCCTCGGTCACGTCGTGCCCGGCGATCTCCAACGCCCCGACGAGAAAGCTGCGGATGCCCGGCTCGTCGTCCACCACCAGCACGCGGCTCATGTCGGCTCCGAGGGGAGGGTCACGCGGAAGATCGCGCCGCCGCCGGGCGCGGAGGCGGCGGTCGCCGTGCCGCCGTGGAGCTGTGCGACCCGACGCACGACGGCGAGGCCGAGCCCGGTGCCGTGCACCCGGTTGGTGTGGAAGGGCTCGAAGAGGCGGTCGGTCGGCCCGTCGGGCAGGCCGGCGCCGTGGTCGCGGACCTCGAACACGAGCGCGCCCGCCTCGACGTGGACGCGCGCCTCGGGCGGCGGCGATGGGCACGCCTGGACCGCGTTGCGGAGCAGGTTCGTGAGCGCCTGGTGGACGCGGAGCGGGTCGAGCGACCACGTCGGCGGCGCGGCGTCGACCGAGACGAGGACCTCGGCGGGCAAAAGCTCGCGCGCGGCGTCGTGGAGGATGGCGGCGGGGTCGGCGGGGGCGCGGTGGACGGCGCCGGAGCGGGCGAAGTCGAGGAGATCGTTGGTGAGCGCCTCCATGCGCTCCGCCTCGGTGACGACCCACCGGCCGCGGTCCTGGGCGCGACCGGGCGGGAGGGTCTCCAGCAGGAGCTGGGCGTTGCCCTTGAGGGAGGCGAGGGGGTTGCGGAGCTCGTGTGCGAGCACCGCGGACATCTCCCCGAGGGCGGCGAGGTGGCGCTCCCGGGCGAGGCGCGCGGCGAAGAGGTCGGCCTGACGCGCCTGGCGGGAGAGGGCGAGGCCGCCGAGCACGAGGATGGTCGCGACGGCGAAGCCGAGGGCGAGCGATCGCGCCGCGCTGGCACGGAGCGAGTCGGCGAGGGTGGGCGTGAACTCGAAGACGAGGCCGCGCGTGGAGGCCCCCGGTCCGGTCGAGGCGTCGGGCCACCGCTCGCCCTCGTCCAGGTGGAGGCCGCGACGGCCGCGGCGCTCCGGCGGGCTCCGGCGCACCTGCACCACGCCCTCGCCGGCGATGCGCTCGGGGGCATCGGCGCCGACGGCGACCGGGAGCAGGGCGGTCCCCGCGGAGACGGCGACCTCGGCGCCACGGTGCACGGCGACGTAGCGGAGGCCCTGGTCGGAGAGCTCGTCGAGGACGATCGCGAGGTCCTCGGGCTCGGGCGCGCCCCGCTCGGGGGCGAGCGCGCGGTGGAGCGCGGTGGCGAGCAGGCTCTCCTGGCCGAGCGCGAGCATCCCGGAGAGGCGCTGGGCGCCGACGTAGTCGGTCACCGCCGTGACCAGCACCACCCCGGCGAGGAGCGCCGCCCCGACGAGCGGCGCGGCATGGCGCCGGCGAGCGGCGGCCGGTAGCGGGGCCGGGGGAGGAGGGAGCGGCGCGCGAGACGCGACGGGCGGCACGAAGGGCGGAGGCGGCGCGGGCGGCGGGGAAGGCGCGGGAGACTCGGTCATGTCGGCTCCCCTCGGCAAGCGACGTTCCATCGAGGCCTCCGCGCCCGTTCATGGCCGGAGCGCGGCGTCGTTCCGGCATCCTACCCCGGTGCACACGTGCCCGGCGGCGGCGGTCCGCGCCGCGCGGAAGTGCGGATTCCGCATGCCGGGATGCCGAAACGGCAGGCGGCCGCACCCGTCCGCCGGCCCCCCCGATCCGCGAGAACAGCGCTCCCATGCGGGTCCGGAGGGTGGTCGCACCCCTGGCACGCCGGTTGCAATCGTCCACGTCGCCGGACCGAACCGGCACCCAGGAGTCCACCATGATCCGCCTCTCCATCCTGCTCACCCTCGGCCTCCTCGCCGCCCCGCTCGCCCTCGCCGACGACGACCTCGAGGAGGGCGCCGGCTGCGAGGATCGCGGCCCCGGCGGCAAGGGACGCGGCCCCGACGTGACCCGGGCGCGCGGCTTCGACCGGCATGGCGGCGGGCGGCCCGATCCCGCGGCGCTGCTGCGCGACAACGCCGACACCATCGGCCTCACCGAGGCGCAGCTCGCCGCCGTCGACGCGATCTTCGCGGAGGCTCGGCCCGAGCTCGAAGCCCTGCATGCCGCCGCGCGCACGGCCCGCGAGGCCGCCCGCGCCGAGGACGCCACCGAGGCCCAGGAGGACGCCGCCCACGCGGCCGGGGAGGCGCTCCGCGACGCCCGCCGTGCCGCCCTCGACGCCGTCCGCGCCGAGCTCACCGAGGAGCAGTGGGAGGCCGCGCAAGCGCTCATGCCGCGCCCGATGCACCGGTGATCTCCGGACGCGGAACCGATGGACAACCCACCGGCTCCCGCCTATCGTCGGGGGATGACGCGTCCTCGGCTCTCCCCCCGCTCGCTGCTCGCGCTGCTCCTCCTCGGGGCCTGCACCGGGCCCTCGAAGGACGCGCCCGACACCGCCGGCGACACCGGGCCCGACGCCCCCGCTTGGGACTGTGTCCTCCCAACCGACGTCATCCCCGACTACAGCGCCCAGGTGGGGTGCCGCGCGGACTTCGACGCGCTGGCCTCCGATCCGCTCGACGCCTCGATCCCCGGCGCCCAATCGAGCAAGACGGTCATCGACCGGGTGGACGGTGACACCCTCTACTTCACCAACTCCGAGCTCTACCCGATCCACTACGAGTTCGCGTCGGCGTTCCTCTCGGGCAACGGCCTCCCCATCGTCGGCGATCTCGGCACCTTCAACAACACCGAGTACTACTCGCCCGACCGCCGCTTCGTGCTGGGCGCGGTGACCTGGTACGAGGAGCCCGGCGTCTGGGTGTACGAGATCGCCCCCTACGACACCGCCGACGTCGACCTGATCGCGCTCGCCTACCGGAGCATCGCCGACAACGCGTACTTCGGCGAGGAGCTCTACTTCCACCCCACCTCCGAGTCGGTCAAGGCGGTGGCCGAGGGCCTCCCGGCCGACGTGAAGCAGATCTCCACGGAGGAGCTCTACGCCGGCATCACCTACCAACCGTTGAACCTCGGCACGGCCATGGGCCAGCTGCGCTTCTACCGGGCGACCGAGGTCGAGGACTACGTCAACTACCGGGAGATCGTCGTGCTCGACGAGATCCCGAACGACATCTCCGTCGTCGCCGCCACGGTCACCGGCGAGTTCCAGACGCCGCTGGCGCACATCAACGTGCTCGCCCAGAACCGCGGCACGCCCAACATGGCGCTCACCGGGGCCTACGACAACGAGGTGCTGCGGGCGCTCGAGGGCAAGTGGGTCGAGCTGACGGTGGAGGCGCTCGAGTGGCGCGTCCGGGAGGTCACCGAAGCCGAGGCCGACGCGTGGTGGGAGGCGCACGCGCCCGAGCCGCTCGTCATCGAGCCGATGGACGTGAGCGTCACCGGGCTCTGGAATTGCGAGGACATCCTCGACCCCTCCAAGCCCCTCGCCGACGCCATCCACGAGCGCGTGCCCGCCTTCGGCGGCAAGGCGACCAACATGGGCGGCCTGGTGATGATCGGGGAGGACGTGCCGACGCCCCCGTGCTTCGCCACGCCGCTGTACTACTACGACCAGCACATGCGGGCGCACGGGCTCTGGGATCGGTACGCGGCGCTGACCGAGGATCCCGAGTGGGCCGACAACCGCGTCCGGGCCGAGCTCCTCTACGCCTTCCAGGACGAGATCCAGGCGGCGCCGCTCGATCCGGCGTTCCTCGCCCTGGTGATGGCGAAGATCGACACCGACTTCGCCCGCGCCAAGATGCGCTTCCGCTCGTCCACAAACGCCGAGGATCTCGGCAACTTCACCGGCGCCGGCCTCTACACGAGCAAGTCGGGGGAGTGGGACGATGCCGGCCTCGACATCGAGGACGCGATCAAGGAGGTCTGGGCGTCGGTGTGGGGGCCGCGGGCCTACGAGGAGCGCGAATACTGGGGGATCGACCACACCCAGGTCGGCATGGCGATGCTCTCCAACCCGGCCTACGACGGCGAGGACGCCAACGGCGTGGCCGTGACCGGGAACATCTACGACACATCCGGGCTCGAGCCGGCGTTCTACGTCAACGTGCAGCGCGGCGAGAACTCGGTGGTGCTCCCCGAGGACGGCGACACCACCGACCAGTTCCTCTACTACTTCGCGATGCCGGGCCAGCCGATCGTCTACATCGCGCACTCCAACCTCATCGGAGAGGGGGAGACCGTCCTCACCGAGGCCCAGGTCTACGAGCTGGGTGTGGCGTTGAGCGCCACCCACCAGTACTTCTACGAGGCCTACGGCACATCCGGCGGCTTCTACGCGATGGACACCGAGTTCAAGTTCGTGGACGGCCACGTCGAGCTGAAGCAGGCCCGGCCGTACCCGGGTTGGAGCACGGGCGAATGACGATGATCCTCTGGCTCCTGGCGTGCACGCCGGATCCGGCCGACTCGGGCAAGGACGCCGACGACACCGGCGTCGGCGACACCGACGACACCGGCCCCGACGACACGGGCGACACCGACGACACCGACGACACCGACACGACCGATCCCGCCACCGTGCCGCTCGCCGGCGTCTGCGCGGACGACGTGCGGTGGGGCGGCTTCGTCGTCGACAGCAGCGACGAGTACGCGTACGCCACGGGCACGGTCTCCGACGGCATCGTGCCGGTGGCCGTGCTCACGCGCGTGCTCGACTCGGGGGACTGCACGATCTGGCGCCGCGAGAACCCGTTCTGCGACCCCGGCTGCGATCCCGGGTACACGTGTGATCTCGACGGGCAGTGCGTCTACTACCCGACGACCCAGGATCTCGGCACCGTCGACATCACCGGGCTCTCCCAGGCCGTGTCGATGACCCCGGTGTCACCCGGCTTCAACTACTTCGACACGTCCCTGGACAACCCCCCGTGGACCGCCGGGAGCCTGCTCACGTTGACGACCACGGGCGGATCGTACGACCCGGTGCGGCTCTACGGCGTGGCGCCGGCGTCGCTCGTGCCGGTGAGCCTCGATTGGGTGCTCACGGACGGCGCGCCGCTCGCCGTGGCTTGGGATGCCCCCGCCGGGGGCGTGCGCACCGAGCTCACGCTCACCCTCCGCATCGATCAGCACGGGCTCACTCCCGCGAGCATCGAGTGCGTGTTCGCGGACGACGGCGCCGCCGAGGTGCCCGCGGACGTGATCTCGACCCTCGTGGGCTACGGCGTGACCGGCTTCCCCGCGGGCATCCTCACGCGCCAGACGGCCGACTCCGCGCCCATCGGTGCCGGGTGCATCGATCTCGTGGCGAGCTCCACCCGCGTCGCGTCGGTGGAGGTCGCCGGGTACACGCCGTGCCGCGACGATCGGGAGTGCCCCGAGCCCCTCACGTGCAACGAGACGTTGGAGCGCTGCGAGTAGGCCGCCGGGCGGCCGCTCGCGTTCGCTACCGCAGCCCGCCGCGATCGTGCGGCGCCGCGAAGTCGATGTCGGGCCCCACCGGCACGATCCGGTACGGGTTGATCGTCGCGTGGCTGTAGTAGTAGTGGCGCTTGATGGCGGCGAGATCGCAGGTCTCCGCCACGCCGTGGATCTGGTACACCGCGCGGGTGTGGCCCCATAGGTTCGGGTACTCGCGCAGCGCCCGCACGTTGCACTTGAAGTGCCCGTAGTAGACGAGGTCGAAGCGGAGCAACGTCGTGAACAGCCGCAGATCGGCCTCGGTGAACGTGTCACCCGCCAACCAACGTTGGTTGCCGAGCCGCGCCTCGAGATCGTCCAGGGTGGCGAACAGCGCGGTCACCGCCTCCTCGTAGGCCTCCTGGGTCGTGGCGAACCCGGCGCGGTAGACGCCGTTGTTGACCGTGTCGTAGATCGGCGCGTTGACCGCGTCGATGACCGGGCGCAGCTCCGGCGGGTACAGGTCGTGGCCCGCGAGCGTCGCGTCGGGGGCGGCGAGGCGGCGGAGCGGCCCGTTCATCATCCGCAGGATCTCGGCGGACTCGTTGTTCACGATCGTGCCCGCTACCTTGTCCCAGAGGATCGGCACCGTGACGCGGCCGGTGTAGCGCGGGTCGGCGCGGGTGTAGATCTCGTGGAGGCGGCGCGCGCCGAACAGCGCGTCGGGCAGCGCGTCGGTGAAGCTCCAGCCGTGCTCGAGCATCTCCGGCGCCACCACCGAGACGGTGATCGCGGCGTCGAGGCCGAGCAGGCGGCGGGCGATCAACGTGCGGTGGGCCCACGGGCAGGCCATCGCCACGTAGAGGTGGTACCGGCCGGCCGCGACCGGGTGCGGCGCGTCGGCGCGGTCCTCGACCGTGCCCCGGAAGTGGCTGTCCTTGCGCACGAAACGGCCCCCGGTCGACGCGGTGTCGTACCAGGCATCGCGCCATTCTCCGTCCACCAACAGGCCCATGGTCGCTCCGGGATGAGCCGATCTAACCCGCGGCGCGGGGTGGCTTGGGCGCGTCCCGGCCCGAGCGCCGGGCCGCCGTCCTCCACCCTCGGCCCGAGGCCTCGGCTGGGTCCGGCCCGTCCGCCTCCCGGCGGCCGGGTCGGCCCCGAGCCACGGCTCCCTCCGGTCGCCGCGGGTTCCGGCCGGCTCGCGCGGGAGGCGCGCGGCGTGTGCGACCGGGCGGCCGAATTCGCGCGCCCCCGCGCCTGCCTTCAAACCAGGATCTTCCGCGCGTCCCGCGCCGCCTCGTCCGGATCCTTCTCGACCCGCGCGGGCACGTTCTTGCCGCGCTGGACGGCCGGCCGCGCCGCGATGCGCGCCGACCACGCCGCGAGGGCGTCGAGCCCCGTCACGTCGATGCCGGACCACGCGTACGTGTGGGTCCAACTCCAGTTGGCGATGTCGGCGATGGAGTAGTCGCCCGCGAGGTAGTCGCGGTCCGCGAGGCGCCGGTCGAGCACCTCGAGCAGGCGGCGCCCCTCGCGCTGGTAGCGCTCGATCGCCCACGGCAGCTTCTCCGGCGCGTAGCGGGCGAACACGTTCGCCTGCCCCATCATCGGCCCGACGCCGCCCATCTGGAACATCAGCCACTGGACGACGGTGGAGCGGCCCTTCACGTCGGTGGGGAGCAGCTTTCCGGTCTTCTCGGCGAGGTAGAGCAGGATGGCGCCGGACTCGAACACCGGGAAGTCGTCGAGGTCCCGGTCGACGATCGCGGGGATGCGGCCGTTGGGGTTGATGGCGAGGAACTCGGGGCGCTTCTGCTCGTTCTTCATCAGGTCGAGGACGTGGACGGTGTAGGGGAGGCCCAGCTCCTCCAGGGCGATGGAGACCTTCCATCCGTTCGGTGTGGCGGCGGTGTAGAGATCGATCACGAGGCCTCCCGGAAGTGAATGGCGCGCATCCGGGGCCCGTAACTTGCTCGGCCGGCGGTCCGGGCCGCGGTTCCGGTCCCGCCTCGCGAGACAAGTACCCCTTCCTTACGGTAGCCTGCTCCCGTAGCCCTCTGGAGATCCTCGTGCTCATCCAAGCTCGTTCGTTTCGAACCGCTCTCCTCGCCGCCCTGGTGGTCCTCGCGGTGCCCGGAGTCGCGGATGCCGCGATGACCGCCGGCCAGAAGGCCAAGATCAGCTTCACCGCGGTCGGGAGCCCCGGCTTCCTCGACATCGAGGGCGAGTCCGACAGCATCTCCGTCACCGACGACGGCACGAAGCTCACCTTCGTCGTGCCGATGATGTCGGTCTCGAGCGGCATCGACCTGCGGGACGAGCACATGAACGCGAAGTACGTCGAGGTGGCGAAGTTCCCCAACGCCACGTTGTCGCTGACCAAGGCCGATGTCCCCTGGCCCGCCGCCGTGGGCGAGGCCGCCACCGGCGTCGTGAAGGGCACGTTCAACGTGCACGGCGTCGATCAGCCGGTCGACGTCGCCTACACGGTGAAGAAGAGCAAGACCGGGTACCGCGTCAACGCCAAGTTCCCGTTCGACGTGGCGAACCACGGCATCGCCATCCCCTCGTACATGGGCGTCACCGTCGACCCGAAGATGAACGCCGTCGTCCAGGTCGACCTCGTCGATGGGTAGTGTCCCCTCCGGCGCGCTCCGCGCGCTGCTCGCCCTCTGCGTCGGGCTCGTCGCCCTCCTCGTCGCACTGCTCCCGGGCCCGGCGCACGCCTACCCGTGGATGATCCGCCACGGGTACACCAACTGCGCCCAGTGCCACGTCGATCCCTCCGGCGGCGGCGTGCTCACCGACTACGGGCGCGCCCAGGGCGAGATCCTGGTGCGCACGCAGTACACGAAGTCGACCGAGGATCCCGGAAAGGAGGCGGAGTTCCTGTTCGGGCTGCTCCCGCTCCCCGAGCCGCTCCTCCTCCAGGCCGACGTGCGAAGCATGCTGATCCCCCAGCCGGGGAACGTGCGGCTCATCCTCATGCAGGCCGATGCCCGCGCCGCGGTCGTGGCCGGCCCCTTCGTCGCGAGCGGCACGCTCGGCGCGGTGAGCGAAGGCGGGCAGTCCGCCTGGGTCACGAGCAACACGGCGTCGGGCTGGAACCTCGTCGCCCGCGAATACTGGGCCGGGATCACGCCTGCGAAGGGCTGGATGATCAAGGCGGGCCGGATGAACCTGCCGTTCGGCATCCGCAGCGAGAACCACATCCTCTACACCCGCAGCGCCACGCGCACGACCACCAACGACGACCAGCAGCTCGGCGCCTCGGTGAGCTACGCGTCGAAGCGCTTCCGGGCCGAGGTCATGGGCATCGCCGGCAACTACCAGGTGCGCCCGGACGTGTTCCGGGAGCGCGGCTACTCGTTTTACGCCACCTGGGCCCCCGAGAAGACGGTCGAGCTCGGCGTCTCGAGCCTGCTCACCGTCGCCGGGGCCGACGTCGACACGCTCGCGCCGCGTACCCGGCAGGCCCACGGCGTGTTCACCCGCTTCGCCCCCATCGATCCGCTCGCGATCCTCGCCGAGGCCGACCTCCTCCTCAGCAACGACGACGGCACGGCTTCCACCGGCCTCGTCGGCAACGCCGTGGTCGATTGGGAGCCGACGCAGGGCCTGCACGTCATGGGCGTGGGCGGGTACTGCGATCCGTCGTTCGCTGACCCCGCGGCCCCCGCGTGGACCGGCGGGGGCGCCGTCCAGTGGTTCCTCGCCCCGCGCGTGGACCTGCGGGTGGACGTGTTCCAGGGCGTCCTCTACTGCACCCCGGGCGCGACCGCGCGGCCGATGGGGCTCCTCCAAGGCCACGTCTACCTGTAGGAGGCCGCCATGCTCTTCTCCTTGCTGATCGCGCACGCGTCGGCCTCCACGACCTACCCCGCGGCCATCGAGGCCGAGCTCGAGATGCCGTGCGCGCCGACGTGCATCCTCTGCCACGAGACCAACGGCGGCGGCGCGGGCACCGTCACGCGCGACTTCGGGCTCGCGATGATGGACCGCGGGCTCACGGGCGGCTCCGCCACCGACCTGCTGTCCGCCGCGCTCGCGCAGATGGAGAGCGTCGACAGCGACGGGGACGGCACCCCCGATCCGGGCGAGCTGGCGGTCGGGGGCGATCCGAACCCCGACGCCGCGCCATTCTGCGAGATCGACGGCGGGGGCGAGCCGGTGCTACCGGTCTACGGTTGTTTCGGCGGCGGCGAGTCGGCCGCGGGCATGGGGCTCGGCGCGCTCCTCGGCCTCGCGTCGCTCCGCCGCCGTCAACGCGACTCGTAGACGATCCGCCCCGGGAACATCACCCCGGTCAGGAACCCGCCCTTGCCGCACCCGGTGTCCGTCGCGAACACCTGCCCGCGGACCCAGGCGTCGTCGGGGTCGTCGAGCGTGTGCTCGGAGAGCTCGGGGGGCAGGAGCTCGGTGGGGGTGTGGCCGACCACGATCTGTTTGCCCTCGTAGGCGCGGAAGAAGTGGCTCGCGCGGGTCCACAGCAGCGTCGAGCGGGGCTCGACCTCGGACGGATGCGCCCATCCCTCGGCGCTGCGCGGCACGCCCGCGTGGACGTAGATGGCGTGGGCGTCCTCGTACCAGTAGGGCAGGGCGCGCATCCACTCGACCACATCCTCGGGGAGGAAGGACCCGTCGAGGAGCGCCTCCATGTCGGTTCGATCGCCGGTGAACGAGGCGAGGCACTCCCGGGCGCCGTTGCCCTTCGGCAGCACGAACTCCGGCCAGCCGCGGTCAACGACGCGGAGCCAGGCGTCCTCGTGGTTCCCGCGGAGGCAGACGACCTTCGCCTCCGTGAGCAGCGGGAGCACCTCCCGGATCCAGCGGATCACCCCCGCGGAGTCGGGGCCGCGGTCGACGTAGTCCCCGAGGAACACGAGGGTGTCGTCCGGGCCGAGCGCGGGGAGGCGATCCCAGAGGGCGAGCAGGTGGACCAGATCGCCGTGGATGTCGCCGATGGCGACGGTACGTGCGGACACGGCGGAACGGTACCACGCGAACCGGCGGCGACCCACCCATAGGAGCCTGTAGGGCATAGCTCCCGTCGCCCGCTGGCCCCCGCTGGGCGCGGCTGGACGGCCTCCTCGGTCACAGGTCTCGACCTGCTCCCTCGTCGGCCGCGCAGCCGCGCCTCAGCGGTGGCTCAGCGAGCTCGGTCCGCCATGCCCTACAGGCTCTTGGCGGGGGCGTGGCTACGAACCGCGGAACCCCGTCGGCCCAAGACGAGGGCGAGCCCGTGCACCACGTCCCGTGTACGCTACAGGAGGACGAGGAGCGCCCTGGATGCATTCTGCGCACGACTTCCTCGTCAATCTTGCCCTGGTCTTGTGCGTCGCCGCGTTCGCCACCGTCCTCTTCCAGCGCCTCCGTCAACCGCTGGTGCTCGGCTACATCCTCGCCGGGCTCATCGTCGGGCCCCACACGCCGATCCCCATCGTCGCGGACCACGAGGTCGTCGAGACCCTCTCCGAGCTCGGCGTCATCCTCCTGATGTTCTCCCTCGGGCTGGAGTTCCGGCTCGCGAAGCTCCTCAAGATCGCGCCCAACGGCGGGCTCATCGCGGTGATCGAGGTGAGCCTGATGGCCTCGCTCGGGTACCTCGCCGGGCGCGCGTTCGGGTGGACCACGCTGGAGTCGCTGTTCACCGGCGCGGTGGTCTCGATCTCCAGTACCAGCATCATCGCCAAGGCGTTCGACGAGCAGGGGGTCAAGGGGCGTCGGCGCGAGCTGGTGTTCGGGATCCTCATCGCCGAGGACCTGCTCGCGATCATGCTCATGGTCGCCCTCTCCATCCTCGCCTCGGGGGAGGAGCTCTCCGCCGCCCAGCTCGGCACCGCGGCGCTGCGCCTCGGGGCCTCCCTCTCGATCATGCTCGGCGTCGGCCTGCTCGTCGTGCCGCGCCTGTTCCGCTCGATCGTCGCGCTCGGCCGCCCCGAGACCACGACCGTGGCCGCCGTCGGCCTCTGCTTCGCCGTGGCGCTCGCGTCGCAGATGCTCGGGTACTCGAGCGCCTTGGGGGCGTTCCTCGGCGGCATGCTCGTGGCCGAGTCGGGCCACGGCGAGGACGTGGAGCACGCCGTCCGCCCCGTCCGTGACGTGTTCGCGGCGATCTTCTTCGTCGCGGTGGGGATGCTCATCGACCCGGCGCTGGTGCTCGCAAACCTCTGGCCGGTGCTCGCGATCTGCACGCTCGTCATGGTCGGCAAGGTGATCGCGGTGTCGCTCGGGAGCTTCCTCGTCGGAAACGGCGCCCGCACCTCGATCCACGCGGGCATGAGCCTCGCCCAGATCGGCGAGTTCTCCTTCATCCTCGCGGGCCTCGGCGCCACCCTCGGGGCCACCCGCGGCTTCCTCTACCCGGTGGCCATCGCCGTCTCGGCGATCACCGCGTTCACGACGCCGGCGTTCATCCGGAGCGCCGACCGCCTCGCCGACATCATCGACCACAAGCTGCCGCGCCCGCTCCAGACGCTCTCGTCGTTGTACGGCGGCTGGCTCGAGGAGCTCCAGTCGTCGGCGTCGTCCGAGGGGCGGCGCGCCCGGATCCGCCGCAAGCTGGGCTTCATCGCCCTCGACACGGTCGCGCTCGCCGCCCTCATCATCAGCCACGCGCTCTTCGGCGAGTCCGTCGCCGCCTACATCGGGGACCTGTTCAAGCTGGAGCTCGCGATCGCCTTGTGGGTCGTGGCCGTGCTCGCGCTGGTCCTCGCCGGCCCCCTGTTCGTGGGGCTCGTACGCACCAGCGGGCAGCTCGGCGAGGCGATCGCGGAGCCCCTGCACGAAGGGGCGATGCCGACGCGGGCGCCCGCGCTCCACCGCGTGCTCGTCACCATGTTGCAGCTCGCGGTGCTCCTGTTCGTGGGCCTGCCGCTGGTGGCCGTGACCCAGCCGTTCCTGCCGCCGTTCCGCGGCGCCGTCGTCCTCGGCGTGTTGCAGCTCGGCCTGGCCGCGCTCGTGTGGCGGCATGCCGGGAACATGCAGGGCGAGCTCCGGTCGGGCGCCGAGTCGGTGCTCGACGCCTTGCGCAAGCACGCCGCCATCGACGACGCACCCGTCGTGCGCCCGCACCCCGCGCCGCCGCCCCCCCTGGCCCCCTCCGTGCCGGCCGTGCCCGCGATCGGCGGGGCCCTCGCGCTCCGCCTCGACCCCGGCGACGCCGCCGTCGGCCGCACGCTGATCGACCTGAACCTCCGCTGCCAGACCGGCGCCACCGTGCTCGGCATCACCGGCCCGGACGGGGAGGCCCGCGTCCCCACCGGTCGCGAGCGGCTCGAGCCCGGCTACCTCCTCGCCATCGCCGGCACGCGCGACGCCGTCGAGACCGCCTTCCAGCTCCTGCGTCGCGGCGAGATCGACGGCGGTGACCTCGGGCCGGGCGGCACCCCGGCGAGCGGCGCCGCCTGACGGCACGTCGGGCGCGCGGCGCCGCCTGACGGCGCCGGGATCGCGCTACGCTCCCGACCGATGGCGAGCTCCCCCCCCGCGCCCGCTGCCTCCCCCCGGGTCCGCGCCCTCGCGTCGGGCGTCCGCGCGCACCCCGAGGAGGTGCTGCTCGCCGTCGCCGTCGTCCTGTCCGCCCTGTACTTCGCGACGCGCGGCTGGCCCTTCTCCCCGCTGCTCGGTACCGACGTCCTGACGTTGTTCGTCGCTGATTTCCAGCTCGTCGCCGTGGGCTACGTCGGCTGGCGGCTCTGGCGCGATCGGGGGTCCTTCCTGCGCGCGGCGCTCTCCCGCGACGGCCTCGCCGCGCTCCTCGCCTTCCTCCGCGTGATGGCGCCGATCTACGTGGCGCAGATGCTCTACGCCAACTGGCTCGCGGTCGTGCCGCTC
>JAKFCH010000328.1:0-8422 GCA_036676765.1 Deltaproteobacteria bacterium | reverse complement strand
GACCTGTCCGTCAGGGGTGCCCTCGGCGGCCGCCCGGAGGACGTCGAGCGGGGACCTGTCCGTCAGGGGTGCCCTCGGCGGCCGCCCGGAGGACGTCGAGCGGGGACCTGTCCGTCAGGGGTGTCCTCGGCGGCCGCCGCCTTCAGCAGGCCCTCGACTCGGCGCCGCTGTTCGGCTGATCAACGCCCGCTCGATTCCGGTGCGTCGTAAGCGAATATTTGTATCCGGCCCATGCCAAACCAGTCAGATTCCCTGACGTTAGGTACTAGATCGCCACGCGAATGAGGAAGTCACGAAGCGGGCTCGGGCAGAGCACGTTCGCGTCGTAGACGGCCGCAGGGATCACTTGTACCCGAACCCCAACTCCTGCGCCTCGGCGGTGAGCTCCGCGGCAATTGCACGGCGCTCCGCCCGATTAGCCTGCTTGAAGGCAAGCACGTCACCGAGCGGGATCTCCGCAGCCTGCCGCGCAGTGACCTCGGCCGCGACGGGCACGATGGTGACCGCGTCGCCGTTCGCCATGTGGCCGAGGATGCGCAGGAGAAGGGCGCGTGCCTCAGCAGGCAACTCGACATCCTGCGCCCCGGGGGCACCGGTGGCGCGGACGACCAGGGGCGCATCAGTATCGTGGCCGAGCGCACGCAGCGCCCGGTCGGCCCCGCGCGCTTCGGCGGAGATAGAACCTCAATCGCCGGCCCAGCGATGGAGCCGACTACATGCTCGGCTTCAGCACCTGCCGGACGAGCGGGGGCGCCCCATGGGCCTGGGTGGCGGGGATCGCGGCGATCGCGAGCAGAAGGCGGGGCGCCCGAGTGTAGGTCTCGGGCCTCGTGAAGAATCGGCTTGACGGTCGGCGCAAGCTCGAGTACTAAACCGATGGGTTATATAACCAGTCGGTTTACTACGATGACGGACCCGCTCAGCCAGACCTTCGCCGCGCTCGCCGACCCCACGCGGAGGGCCATCCTCGCGCGCCTCTCGAAGGGCGAAGCGAACGTGACGGAGCTGGCCAGGCCCTTCCTGCACGAGATGAGCCTCCCCGCCGTGACGAAGCACCTCAAGGTCCTGGAGAGGGCCGGCTTCATCACCAAGGGGCGGGATGCCCAGTGGCGTCCCTGCCGGCTCAACGGGGAGGCGTTCAAGGACGTGGCCGACTGGATGCAGACCTACCGCGCGTATTGGGAAGAGAGCCTCGATCGCCTCGATGCCTACCTCAAGACCGTGGTCCCTCCCAAAGCCAGAGACCGAGGACCGAACGATGACGACGAGTGACCGCCCCGCCAACGAGATCCGCATCATCCGGCGCTACGACGCGCCCCTGGCCGCCGTGTGGGACGCGTGGACCGACCCGGTACAGGTGGCGAAGTGGTGGGGGCCGCGCGGCTTCACGATCACCCACCACAGCAAGGACCTTCGTCCCGGCGGGATCTGGCGCTACACGATGCACGGCCCCGACGGCACGGACTACCCGAACGTCACGCTGTACCACGAGGTCGAATACCAGAAGAAGCTCGTGTACGACCACGGCGCCACCGACGAGCGCGCGCCCCTCTTCCGCGTGGTGGCCACCTTCACCGCGATCGAGGACGCCACCGAGCTCGACATGCGCATGATCCTCCCGACGCCAGAAGCCGCGGCCGAGGCCCGCGTCTTCGTCAAGAAGGCGGGCGGCAACTCCACGTGGGACCGCCTCGCCGAGTACCTCGAGGAGGGCGCGACCGGTCGGGAGGTGTTCGTCATCAACCGCACCTTCGACGCTCCGCGCACGGCGCTGTTCGCCCTGTGGACGCGGCCCGAGCATCTCGTCCGCTGGCTCCCGCCGACGGGCTTCCAGATGGAGTACCGGCGCGTGGACATCCGCACCGGCGGCGCCAGCTTCTTCCGCATGTGGAACGACACGGGGATCGAGATGTTCGGCGCTGCGGCCTACGAGAAGGTCGAGGCGCCGGAGTGCCTCGTCTACACGCAGCAATTCCGCGATCGCGACGAGCGGATCTCCCGCCACCCGATGGCGCCCACGTTCCCCTCCACGATGCGGACCACGGTGCGCTTCGTGGAGGAGGGCCCTGGCCTCACGCGGGTGACCGTGACGTGGGAGCCCGCCGGCCACGCCACCGCCGACGAGCACGCCGTGTTCGTGGGAATGCGCGCCAGCATGGCGATGGGCTGGACCGGTTCGTTCGACAAGCTCGACGCGCTCCTCTGACGCGGCGTCAGGACCGGCGGATAGGGCGGATGAACGGGCCACCCGCCCACCCTACCAGCCGGCCTCCGCACCACGGACACCGGTAGCCGTCCACGCCGAACAACCGGTGGCGTCCCGTGGGATGGCCCCGGTGGGGTTGGGTGGGAACCTCATCGTCGGCGTCAGGGAGCTCTACTTCTACCTGTCCCGCTGCTGCCTCGGCCCGCGGAAGTGCGCGGGATATCGCCGCACGTGGGCGTTGCATCTGGTCCTCGGTGAGGTCCGTTCGGGTACGGGCCAATGCAGCGAAGCACTCGTCCAGATGCGGGCCGACCAGATTGGTTCGATGTACCCGGCCACCGCAGGAGCAGGTCGGCGGCCTCGTTGGTTGTCCCCGACAAGCCGAACGTGCACACGCCGAGCGCCACGAACCCTGATAGAAACCCTCTGTTGCCGGGTGTCCACGTCATGAGCTTCTCGCCAGACCAGTACGTGAAGGCCCTGGGCTTCGCTGCCCGTGCGCACGGGGATCAGAAGACCCCGATCGGACTTCCCTACGTGGTGCACCTCACCAGCGTCTGCATGGAGGTCATCCGTGCGCTCTACGCCGAACCGGGCCGCGACGGAGACCTCGCGATCACGTGCGCGCTGCTGCACGACGTGATCGAGGACACGAAGACGACGCGCGATGCGGTCGAGGAGGCGTTCGGTCCGTTGGTCGCCGCGGGCGTCGAGGCACTGACGAAGAACGAGAACTTGCCGAAGCCGGAGCAGATGCCAGACAGCCTGCGGCGGATTCGTACTCAGCCGCCCGAGGTGGCGATGGTGAAGCTCGCCGATCGGATCACCAACCTCGCTCCTCCTCCGCCGCATTGGAGCGCCGAGAAAGTCACCAGGTACCGCGCCGAGGCCGAAGAGATCTCCGAAGCGCTGGGCGATGCGAGCGCGTTCCTCTCTGCTCGATTGCGTCAGAAGCTCGCCGGATACCCCAGGTAGCTCCTGGGGTCGTGCACGGCGTCGGGCATCGTTCTGTTTCACGTGGCCAAACGTTGGCGTTGGCGGGGAGCGACGCCAGGGCGAGGCAAAAAAATCACCCACCCCGCCGACAAACCCGCAACGGCAACCCACCCCCCTCCCCAAACCTCCCCACCACCGCGGCTGCCAGCGCCCCCCGCGTCACGAGCGCCTCTCGGAGCGCCCCGAGCCGCTCGTCCGACACCGCGAACAGGAGCCCGCCGGAGGTCTGCGGGTCGGCGATCAGGAGGCGATCGACGTCGGTCACGTCCGCGTCCCAGGTGGTGCGCGCCCCATAATGCGCGAGGTTCCGGTGGGTCCCGCCGGGGACCACTCCCTGCTCGATGCTGGCTCGTGCGCCCGGCAGCTCGGGGAGCGCGTCGACCCAGAGCTCCAGACCGAGCCCGCCGCCGTTCGCCATCTTCCAGGCGTGCCCGAGGAGCCCGAACCCGGTCACGTCCGTACACGCGGAGACGCCCACCGCCTGCCCGGCCTCCGCGGGGGCGCGGTTCAGGAAGGTGGTGGTGCGCACGAGCGAGGCGTATTCGTCGGGCGTGATGATTCCCTTCTTCACGCGGCTGGCGAGCGTCCCCACGCCCAGCGGTTTCGTGAGCACCAGCCAGTCGCCCGGCGCCGCGCCGGTGTTCCGCCAGATCCTCTCCGGGTCGACCACGCCGGTGACCGAGAGCCCGAACTTCAGCTCCGTGTCGTCGATGGAGTGCCCGCCGACAATCGCGATCCCGGCGTCGTCGCAGGCGAGCGAGCCGCCCTCGAGGACCAGCGCCATCACCTCCGGCGTCACGTGCGCGGTCGGCATCCCCACGATGGCGAGCGCGAGCGTCGGGCGCCCCCCCATCGCGTACACGTCCGAGAGCGCGTTCGCGGCGGCGATGCGCCCGAAGTCGACCGGGTCGTCGACGACGGGCATGAAGAAGTCGAGCGTCTGGACGACCGCGACGCCCGGGGCGACCAGGTAGACGGCAGCGTCGTCGCCCGTCTCCAGCCCGACGAGCAGGTTTTCGTCCGCTCGGCGCGGCAACCGCGCCACGATCCGCTCGAGGTCGGCGGGCCCGATCTTGCAGCCGCACCCCCCGCCGTGGGAGTAGCGTGTCAATCGAACGGGTTCGGCCATCAGGGTCTCCATTACCAGGGTGGACGGACCCTACCGCCCGAACCACGGAGCGACACATGAGCTACGACACGAGGGCCTACTCCGCCGCCGGCGCAACGTCACCACTGGCTCCCACACGGATTCAGCGGCGCGATCCGACGCCCCACGCAACGGCAACCTGACCCTCGTCGGCGCCCCCGCGAAGCCCCTCGGCATCTCCGCCCTCAGCCTCATCCTGGGGCGCCGGAGCGTCTCGACGTGAAGTACCGCTTCTCGATCGACCTGGCTGCCATCCAGTTGGGATGACCCCGGGCCGGTGCTACTTCCTGGCGGCCTGCTGCGCGGCGACCTCGTCCCGGAGCCGCTGCTCGTTCTCGCGGAGCTCGGGCGTGAGCGCCTCGCCGAAGTCCTCGGCCTCGAACACCTTGCGCAGCTCGATCATCTCGCCGCCGGCCGTCGGGCAGCGCGACATCGTCGCGACCGCCTCCTCCTGCGAAGCGAACTGGAGGATCCAGAAGCCACCGACGATCTCCTTCGACTCGGTGAAAGGGCCGTCGCTCACCTGGGCCTTCCCGTTCGGAAAGCGGATCCGCACGCCGCGGCTGGTCGGGTGGAGCCCTTCCCCCGACACGAGCGCGCCCGACTTCACGAGCTCCTCGTTGAACTTGCCCATCTCGGTCAGGATCTTCTCGTCGGGCATGACGCCCGCCTCCGCCTGGGGCCCCGGGTACATGATCGCCATGAAACGCATTTTTCTCTCCTTGAAGGTTCTCGCTCGGTCCCGACCGGCCGGGGACTCTACTGAAGCGACGAACGACGTGCACGCGGATCGACACGCCCCTCGATTTTTTCTCGTGGTCGGAGAGAATGGGGGGGCGACCGACGCAGGGCGCGGTGCCCGGCTCGCGGAGCCTCGCCGACCGCGCCCGGTGGGCCCTCCCAACCGAGGGCGTGGCGCCGGTCCTATGGCGGGCACGGTGGCGCGCCCCGCGCGGTGAGGGCGTGCCGCGCGGCGGCGAGCAGGCGCTCGTCACTCCGGCCCTCGCTCGGTGGGGCGCCGGAGGCCCCCTCGTGGAGGGCGAGGTGTGCCTCGGCGAGGGCGGCCTCCCGGTGGGCGCCGCTCGAGCGGAAGTCCGCCAGCACGTCCCGGAGGGCGTCCCGCGCATCCCGCCCCTCGAGCTGCATGGCGATCGCAAGCCCCAGGCGCCCTTCGAGGACGTGCTGGCTCCAGCCCTTCTCCCGCGCGATCTCGACCGCCCGCCCCAGCAGCTCGCGCGCCTCGGCCAGCTCCCCGTCGAGCAGCGCAATCTTGCCCAGGTTCAGCAGGTTCGGCACCGAGGTCAACACCTGGCCGAGCTCCTGGCTGCGGGCCAGGGCCTCCTCGACGACCCTTCGGGCCTCGCGGGTGTCACCCAAATCGGCGTAGACCAGCCCCAGGTTCCCGAGCGACGACACGTACTGGCGCCAGAGGCCGAGGTCCCGCGCGAGGTCCCGCGCGCGCTCCCAGGCGGTGGCGGCGCCGTCGAGGTCGTCGGACAGGTACCGGAGCCCGCCGAGGGTCCGCCAGCCGCGCTCGCCGATGAGCCCCCGCGGGACGAGCCGGACGGCCTCTTCGACCGCGGCGAGACCGTCGATCGGCCGATCCTGGTTGAGGGCGACGTGGCCGATGGCGCACGACAACTCCGCGCGCCGCCCGCCCTCCCGGTCGACCGCCATGGCCTGCTGCAGCGCGACGCGCGCCTCCCGGAACTCGCGCCGGTCGGTGTGTTGTTCCGCCAGCTCCCGGAGGATGGCGATGCGGAGGTCCGGCGCGGTGGTGCGGTCGAGGGCGGCGTGGAGGGCCGCGATGTCGTCGGTCGAGGGGCGATGCGCGGCCCGCCGGGCGCCCGCGAGCTCGACCAGCACGCGGTCGGCCAGGACGGTCCCTGCCGCCTCGGCCTGGATCGCCGCGAGCCGATCGAGCGCGCCGTGCTCTCCGAGCCGCCACGCGACCCAGGCGAGGCGGTGCCGCACGTCGAGGCCGCCGCCGCGTTCGAGGAGGGCGCGCCGCTCCGGCAGCGGCAGGCGCTCCTGCATGGCGTCGTCCGCGGCGAGGACGAGCTCGGTGACCCGCTCCGGGCGCAACGCCCCCGCCAGGTCGAGGAGGTGCCGCAGGGTCGGCCAGGTGCCGCCTCCCGCCCGGGCCCAGTCGATCAGCCGGTCGATGGGCGGCGTGCCCTGCCGCGACGCGAACCAGCGGATGCTCTCGAGCATGCGGTAGCGGGGACCCGGCTCGCGGACGAGGAGCGAGCTGCGCACGAGGTCCACCAGGACATCGCCCACCCACCGCTCGCCGGTGTCCGTCACCGCCTCGGCCGCGGCGAGGTCGAAGCCGTCGACGAGCGGCGCGAGGGCCGTCATCACCTCCCGCTCAACCGCGTCGAGGAGCGCCCAGCCCCGCGCGATGCTGTGCGCGAGCCCGGCGGACTCGCCGCGGGTCGCGACGCGCTCGTACCGGACCCCCTGGTCGCCGACGAGGGCGTCGGGGCCGATCTGGCGCGCGCGCGCCGCCGCGAGCCGGATCGCGAGCGGCAGGCCATCCAGCCCCTCGACCACCCGCCCGAAACGCTCGGCCTCGGGGGCGAGGCGGCGGAACAGTGCCTCCGCCTCGGCGAGCGGGAGGGGGGGCACCTCGATCGCGCGCAGGCCCTCGATGGCAACACGGCTCGTGACCAGGAACCGCCCGGGCCATGCCCGGAGCCAGGCCTCCAGGGGGCCGACGACAGCCTCGGGAGCGTCCAGCCAGAGCAGCACGTCCCGGCCCGCGAGCACGGAGCCGATGTGGGCGCCCAGCGCGGTGATCCCGCCCACCGGCAGCTGGAGCGCCGCGGCCACCGCCGCCAACAAGGCCCCCTCGTCGCGGGCGCCCTCGAGCGGCACCGATACGACCTCCGTCGGCAGTCCCTGCACCACGTGGCGCGCCACCTCCGTCTTCCCGACGCCCGGCGGTCCCACGAGGCAGATGCCCGGCCCTTCGAGCAGCGCCGCGTCCACCGCCTCCACGAGCGCGGCCCGTCCGACGAGGTCCGGGGCCGGTGGCCGCGCCCGCCGCACCTCGGGCGCAACCCCGTTCAGCACCCAGCCGTGCCCGAGCACGGTCGAGATGTGGACCGGCTCCGAGGGGTCCTCCTCGAGCTTCGTCCGCAGCCGCCGGACCGCGACGTCGGGGGCGCGGCTCACGGTCCCGGGGTGGTAGTCGAAGACCTCGACCAGGAGCGTCTGCCGCGACACCGCCTCGCCGGGCGTGGCGACGAGCCGCGCGAGGAGGCGGGCCTCCTGCAGGGTCAGGCGGACCGTCTCGACCCCGGGCCGGTGGACCTCGCGGGTGACGAGGTCCACACGGCACCCCGGCAGGTGCACGTGGCGGACGGGACCGCGTCGCTCGCAGGGCATCCCCTCCCGTAACCCCCACGGGGCCGACGTTACACGCGTTTCAGTTTCGGGCGGTCGCCCTCCCGCCACCGTAAGCCTCGGTTGTCCAGACAGGAGACCCGCATGCGTTCCCCCCTCGCCCTGCTCGCCACGTTCCTCCTCGGCTGCCCCGGTCCCGAAGCCGACACCGACACCGACACCGACAGCGCCCCCGTCGAGGAGCCCATCGAGGCCGGCACCGAGACGGTGAGCACGTCGTGGGACGTCGACCTGTTCAGCATGTACGAGAGCCCCACCATCCCGCGCTTCGACACGCTCGGCGGGCGGCGGCAGCTCGACGGCATGACCATCGCGGTGGACCACACCGCGGTGATGACGGTCAGCGTGGAGAACGGCAGCGACTTCGCCCTGGTCGCCGACGACTACACCCACGAGTTCTACTTCCAGACCATCATCCAGCTCGGCCTGGTGGAGTACGAGAGCGACGACCCGCCGTTCTTCGGCCCCGGCTCGTTCCTCGCGGTCCAGGCGGCGGACCTCGCGGCGGCGGACGGCACCGAGCAGAGCGGGGACGACTACCTCGTCGAGACCCTCACCGACACGATCCAGTTCGAGGCCCTCTACGACTGGGCCGAGACGCCGACCTACATGGAGGCGATGATCGGCACGGAGGACCTCGGGCTCGTGGTCGGCGGGTTCTC
>JAKFCH010000327.1:0-3997 GCA_036676765.1 Deltaproteobacteria bacterium | reverse complement strand
AACAAAAGCATGTCCCTCGGGCGAGCCGCTCGGCCTGGATAAACCGTTACGGAGATACCGTGATGCCCCCTCGACGTTCACCCGACCGTCACCGCCGCCTTCGGGGCCTTCGGGAGCCACGGATCCCGCGCGAGGCCGACCGCGCAGAGCCCCTGGATCACGTACCAGGACGGGTCGAACCCGCCGTCGAGCCCGTGCCGTGCGCTCCGCGGGTGACGATGGTGCGCGTTGTGCCAGCCCTCGCCGAGGGTCAGCCAGGCGAGCCAGGGCACGTCCCGCGAGTCGTCGCCGGTGGGGCGCGGCTGCCGGCCGAGCGCGGGCGCGTGTGCGACCGAGTTGACCGCCCAGCTGCTGTTCGTCAGGTAGACGTGGAGCGACCAGAGCCAGACCACGCCCCACCCGCCGCCGACCGCCCACGCGACGCCGACCTGTGCCGCGAACAGCGCGGGCATCACGCCGGGCGTGTCGAGGACGCGCATCAGCGGCTCCTTCATCAGGTCGCCGCAGAGATCGCGCCACACCGGCGGGTTGCGACCGGCCATGCGGCGGAGGTCGTGCGCGACGATCATCGCCTGCTGCCCGAACCCAGAGAGCGCGAAGAGCAGCACCACGACCGCGTTCCTCGACCCGATGAGCCAGCCCGCGTGGGCCCAGAGGAAGCCGCCGTCGCGGGGCGAGTGCGGATCGCCCTCGCCGTCACTGCGGGCGTGGTGGAGGCGATGGAGCCCGACCCAGAACACCGGCGAGCCGCCCGTCACCGCGCCGAGGAGCGTCAGGACGGCGCGCACCGCCGGGGTGGCCGTGAACGCCCGGTGCGTGAGCAGCCGGTGGTAGCCGACGGTGTTGCCGAGGCCGAGCAGCCCCGCCACGACGATCCACGCGCTGACCCACCCGAGGCTGATCACGCCGCCGCCTATCGCGCCGGTTCCTGGCGGGGCAGTCCTCGTTACGCTCCCCCTCCATCCACGGCCCGCCATGCCCCAGACCGACCCCGCCGTCCAGACCTTCCTCGACGGCCTGGATCACCCCCTGAAGCCCGAGATCGAGGCGGTGCGCCGCATCCTGCTCGGCGTCGATCCCGCCGTCCACGAGGCGATCAAGTGGAAGTCGCCGAGCTTCCGCACCACCGAGTTCTTCGCGACGGTGAACCTGCGCGCGAAGGACGGCGTGGAGCTGGTGTTCCACACCGGCGCCAGGAAGCGGGCCCCGCCGCCGGACGGCATCCGGATCGCGGACCCCGAAGGCCTCGCCCGCTGGCTCGCCCCCGACCGTTGCCTCGTGACGCTCGGCCGCGACATCGAGGCGCGCCGCCCGGCCTTCGAGGCGTTCGCCCGCGCCTGGCTCGCCTACGTCTGACCCCGCCTACGCCCGCACCCCCGCCCGCTTCTTCAACACCGCGATCACCGCCGGGTCGGTCGCCACCTCGATCGCCGTCGGCCCCCCGGCCTCCCCGCGCGCGTCGACGCGGGCCCCGGCGTCGAGCAGCCGCGTGACGGTCGCAGCGTGCCCGTGCTTCGCCGCCACGTGGAGCGGCGTGATCCACGTGGGCCGCTCCCCGACGAGGTCGCGGAGGCGGGCGTTCGGGTTCGCGCCCCGACGCGCGAGGAGCGGCACGGCCTCGGCCCGGCCGTCGCGCGCCGCCGCGCCGAGCAGGCGGGTGGCGAGGTCGGCGTCCATCTTCGCGGAGGCCAGGGCGGCGTAGTCGCCGGTCACGAGCGCGACGGAGGCGTCGTCCTCGCCGTGGGCGGGGCGGAGCGCCCGGGCGGCGGCCGTATTGCGGGCCCGCCGGGCCACGGCGAGCGGCGTGAGGCCGGAGTCGGAGCGCGCGTGCGCGTCGGCACCGCGGGTGTACAACATCGTGACGATGACCGGCGCGCCGCGGTCGGCGGCGAGGTGGAGGGGCGTCCACCCGTCCCCCACGAACCCGAGGCGGCGCCCGAGCTGGTCGGGATCGCAGAGCATCGACACCTCGTCGAGCTTGTCCTCGGCGATGGCGACGAACAAATCGGGCCGCGCCCCCGCGCGCCGGAGCGCCGCGATGGTGGCCGGGCGGTCGGCCCGGAAGGCGGGCGCCCAGTCGACCACGGTGGCCCAGCCGAGCGGCGTGAGCCCGTACCACTCGTCGACCGCGGTGAGGTCCGCACCCGCCCGGCCGAGGCGCCGCGCCACCTCGAGGTGCCCGGCCTCCGCCGCCCAGTGCATCGGCGTCGTGCCGCTCGCGGCCTCCCGCGCGTTCACGTCCGCCCCCGCGGCGAGCAACGCGGCGACGACCTCGACGAGGCCCCGGTGCGCGGCGAAGTGCAGCGCCGTGCTCCCGAGGCGCGTTTCCCGCGCGGTGGCGAGCGCGGGCTCGGCCTTCAGGAGCGAGAGGGCACGCGGGACATCCCGCGCGACGATGGCCTCGAACAACGCCTCGGACTCCACGCGCGCCTCCTGCGGGCGCCGGGTCTAACCCGCCCGCTACTCGACCCCGAGCTCGTCGAGCACCCGGCCGCGCAGCCGCGCCAGCGCGAGCAGCGACGCCTGCAGGTCGATCTGCGCGGCGAGACCGGCCACCTGGGCCTCCTCCAGCGCCTCGAGCGACCGCACGACATCCCGCGTCGATCCTCGCCCTTCGCGGTAGAGCTCCTGGTCCGCCGCGAGGCCGGCCTGCGCCGCGAGGCGGGTCTGCTCGGCGAGGTCCACGCGCACGCGATCCCTGCCCACCGCGTCGAGCGCGGCCTGCACCTGGGCGACGAGGTCCTGCCACGCCGCCTCGGCGTCGAGCTCCGCGCGCGAGAGCCCGATCCGGCCCTGCTCGAGCGTGGCGCGCGCCCCGGACCACGCGAGCGGCACGGTGAGGTGCGCGCCGAGGGCCCAGGCGCGCTCGGGGCGCGTCGTGAGCGCGGCGAGCCCGCTCCCATCGGTGGTGTGCGCGCTCGCGCCGACAGTCGCCGACACCGACAGGTCGGGGAGCGCGGTGCTGCGGGCCTCCGCGAGGTCCCGCCGGGCGTCCTCCACCGCGAGCGTCGCGAGGCGGAACGCGGCGTTGGCCTCGCGGGCCTCGGCGAGCGCGGCGTCGGGGTCGGGGTCGGCGGAGGGCGGATCGGGGCGGTCCACGAGCACGAGCACCGGGGCGTCTTCGAGGGGCAGCCCCATGCGCCGCGCGAGCGCCCGCGCCGAGGCGCGCTCGGCCGCCTCGGCCACGACCCGGCTCTGCCGCGCGACGCCGAGCGCCCGCTCGAGCTGCAGCACGTCCCCCGACCCGGCGAACCCCTCGTCGAAGCGCTCGCGCGTCTCCCCGAGCTGCGCCTCGGCGATCTCGACAGAGCGCGCCGCGAGTCGCGACGTTTCGCGCGCGGCGAGCAGCTCCCAGTACGCCGTGGCGACCTCGACCACGAGGCGCTCCTTCGCGTCGCGCGCGCGCAGGGCCTCGGCCCGCACCCCGATCCGCGCGGCGTCGGTGGCGTAGCGCGCCGAGCGCCAGCCCCCGTCGAGGAGCGGCTGGTCGAGGGAGAGCCCGGTGAAGCTGTACACCGACGCGTCCGGTCCGAGCCGCCGCGCGAACGCGAGGTCCTGCGAGCCACCGAGCCAGAGGGTGCCGCCGGTGGGGAGCGGCTGGGACACGCCGAGGCTCCACGCCGCGCCGTCGTCCGCGGCGTCGGGCGCGGTGGCGTCGAAGTAGCCGGAGACGCTGGTGTCGGCGGTCAGCATCGGGCCGCGGTTCGCCCGCGCGACGACGAGCGTCGCCTCCGCGGAGCGCACGTCCAGCGCCTCCTGGCGAAGCTCCAGGTTGTGCGCGACGGCGTGGTCGAGCGCGGCGCGGAGGGTCCACTCTTCCGCCGCGGCGGGCGCGGCGAGGAGCCAGGCGAGCATGGCGGGGGTCTATCCGGCGGGGTGGAGGGCGGCGCGTCACGCTTGCGCAGCGTGGGGGCATCCCGGCGCGATCGGCAGGGCGCGTCCCGGCGCGGACGCCGGGACCGGCGCCCTTCGGGGTCGGCGCGAAGCGCCTCCGTCG
>JAKFCH010000326.1:0-3600 GCA_036676765.1 Deltaproteobacteria bacterium | reverse complement strand
CGCCTCGGTCCGCCCGCCCGAGCGCGGTCGGGACCGGGCCGCCCGAGGCGGGCGGCCCGCCCTCCGGCCCCCCTGCCGCGGCGTGATCGCGATCGGCGTCGTCGTCTTGCAAAAACCTGAGGCATACTCCCGACCATGCTTCTCCTCCTGGGCGCCCCCTCCTTCGCCGCCGAGATCACCGTCACCGACACCGCCACCCTGCGCGCGGCCGTCGCGGCGGCGGTGGCGGGTGACACCGTCGTCCTGAGCGCGGGGACCTACCCCCTCGACGCGACGCTCGTGCTCGCGGCCGCCGGGGCCGCCGACGCGCCGATCACGCTGCGCGGGGAGGGCGCCACGCTGACCTCCGACACGGTCGAGGCGCTCAAGATCACCGGGCCGCACTGGCACGTGGAGGACCTCGTCTTCCGTGGTATCTGCGCCGATGACACGAATTGCGAGCACGCCCTGCACATCGTCGGCGCGGCGGACGGCACCGAGGTGCGTGGCAACACCCTCGTCGACTTCAACGCCCAGATCAAGGCGAACGGCGAGACCGTGGATGGCACCTTCGTGTACCCCGACGACGTGGTGATCGAGGGGAACGACCTCCACGACACGCGGGCGCGCGTCACCTCCAACCCGGTGACCAAGCTCGACGTGGTGGGGGGGCGGCGCTGGCGCGTCGAGGCCAACCGGTTCTCCGACTTCGAGAAGGGCGGCGGGGACACCGTCAGCTACGCGGCCTTCCTCAAGGGGAACTCGCAGGACGGCGTGTTCGAGCGCAACCTCGTGGTGTGCAGCGAGCACTACTCCGGCGGCGTGCGCGTCGGGTTGTCGTTCGGCGGCGGCGGGACGAGCCCGGACTCGATCTGCGAGGACGGCACGTGCTCGCCGGAGCACCAGCGCGGCACGATGCGCAACAACGTCATCGCCCACTGCAACGACGTGGGCATCTACCTCAACGAGGCCGCCGACTCCGCCGTGTACGCGAACACGCTCTACGCCACGAGCGGCATCGACGTGCGCTTCGCGGCGAGCACGGTGACGCTCACCAACAACCTGCTCGACGGGCGCATCCGCGAGCGTGACAGCGGCACCGCCACGTTGGGGACCAACTGGACGGAGCTCGACCTCACGACCGTGTTCGCGGACCCCGACGCCCTCGACTTCACCCTCGTGCAGCCCGCCGGCCTCGTGGACGCCGCCACCGCCCTCCCGGCGCTCACCGACGACTTCTGCGGCGCAATCCGGGCCGGCATCCCCGACGCGGGCGCGATCGAGTACGACACGGTCGCCACCCCGTGTGACACGACGACGGTCCACCCCGGTTTGGACGAGCCGGTGGAGGACGACACCGGGCGTGACACGGGTGACTCCGGGGACTCGGGTGACACCGACGCGGTCGACGACACCGATGCGGTCGACGACACCGACACTGACGCCGTTGCGGGCGGCTGCGGTTGCGGCGGGGGCAGCGCGGCCGGCGCCGGGTTGACCGTGCTCGCGGCGATGGTCGCGAGCCGGCGGCGGCGCGCGCGCGCTTTTACGCAAACGACGTAGCGGCCTCGTTTGGGAAATCTCGGGAGCGTAGCCGGCACGGACAGGACAAATCCGCTCGCCACGCCTCGTCGCGCAGCAGCCGTGGATGGGCAAAGCGTCACAATTCGCATGGCGGTCGACCGGGGAGCCCGGTTGGATCCCAACCGAGACGGCTTCGCCCGCGAGGAGTCCCAAACGGGCGGGCTACGCGCCTGTCGAGCTCCTGCCGTGATACACGCCACCCGATCAACGGAACGCAAACAACGCGTCGCCGCTCTCCAACACCCCCGTGTGCGAAAAGACCAGGGCGCGGACCTCGCCGCGCCGGGGCTTCAACCGCTCGGCCAACGCGAGCAGGGACGCGCGGTTCTCGGCGGGGTCGTCGGTGAAGAGGTACTTGGCGCCCACCAACTTGCCATTTTTCGTGGCATCCGCGCTGTCTCCGAGGAACAGGACCCCGTCGACGAGCCACGCCGCGCTGCCGTGGGTGTGGCCGGGCACGGCGTACACCTCGGCGAAGCGGGCGCCGAGCGGCACCCGGTCGCCGTCCTGGAGCGGATCGCCGACGCGCACGCCGGTGTCCTCGGGGCCGAACCAACGGGTGACCGGGCCCTCGGCAGCCACGCGCCCCTCCACGAGCGGCACCTCGGCGCCGAGCGCGTGGACCACGGCGCCGGGGAACCGCGCCACTCCCGCGATGTGATCGCGGTGGCCGTGGGTGAGGAGGATGTCGGTGACGGCGGCGGGGCCGAGGCCGCGGCGGGAGAGCTCGGCGAGCAGGGCGGTGGCGGCGGGATCGTTGCCCGCGTCGACGAGGGCCACCTTGCCGCCGCCGAGGTCGAGCACGGCGGCGCCGACGTAGCCGTCCTTGACCACGCGCGCGCGGCCGGCGATCTCGTGGCCGTCGGGGATCGGGGGGAGCCCGCCGAAGCTCGCCACGAGCACGCCCACCACCAGCAGGACGAGCGCAAGTAGCGCCGCGCCGAGGATTTTCAGGAATTGCCGCATGGGGATCTCCCGCGCGGATCATCTCACCTCCGCGCCTCCGACGCGCGGGCCCCCCCGTTTCCGGATAGCGGGGGGCCGACCCGCACGGAGGCGTCATTCCGTCGAACCGCTCCGAACTGCTCCCCGTGGGGCTCGCGCCGGGGGAGCGGAGCCCGCCGTCGTTCGACGACGAGCTCGACCAGCAGGCGGCGCGCCTGCTCCTGCCGAGCGCGATCTTCGCGTCCGTCGTCTGGCTGCCGTACATCTGGGCGGACCAGGCGTTGCATGCCGAGGTCCCGGTGCTGCCGTGGCTGCGCGGCGGGCTGACCGTCGTGAGCTTGCTCGCGCTCGGCCTGCACCTGCTCGCGCGCGGCCTGGTGCGGCCCCAGCGGCTCCTGCTCGCGCTCATCGGGTACATGCAGATCGCCGGGGCGGTCGGCGCGGGGCTCGTGGGGGGGGATGCCGCCTACCTCGGCGGGTACTTCGTGGTGTTGATGATCCTGCCCGCGCTGCCGCTGGCGCGGCGCTACGCGATGGGGTTGGTGGCGCTCTCGCTCGCGACGTTCCTCGCGACCAGCGGCGTCACCGGCACCGACTTCTTGCGCCCGGCCCTGCGCTACACGCTCACCGACCTCGTCGCGCTCGCGGCGGGCGTGCCGTTCCTCGTGCTGGTGCTCGACCGGGTGCGGCACCGGAGCTGGGAGAAGTCGGTCGAGATCGAGCGGCAGCGCGCGGAGCTCGTGATCGACAAGGCCCGCATCGACGTGCTGCTGCACAACATGCTGCCGGCCTCCATCGTCACCGAGCTGAAGGCGAACGACCGGGTGGAGCCGCGGCACCATGCCGAGGTGACGGTCCTGTTCACCGACTTCGTGGGGTTCACCGCCATCGCCGAGACGGTGAGCGCCGAGGAGCTCGTGGCCGACCTCGACGGGTGCTTCTCCACCTTCGACGCGATCGTGGCGAAGCGGGGGCTGGAGCGCCTCAAGACCATTGGTGACTCGTACATGGCCGCCGCCGGCGTGCCCGCGCCGCGCCGCACCCACGCCGCCGACGCCGCGCTCGCCGCGCTGGACATCGTGCGCGCCGTCG
>JAKFCH010000325.1:0-13810 GCA_036676765.1 Deltaproteobacteria bacterium | reverse complement strand
CGAGCGCCGTGCGCACGGCCCGCACCGCGAGCCGCGCGACGCCGTCGCCCTCGCGGACCCAGCCGACCCGGCGCCCCTCGCGGAGGAGCCGCGCGAGCACGTGGTCGACACGCGCGGAAGCGACGAAGGCGGACGTCGCGAGCGCGGCACGCACCTGCCGGCCCACGTCGGCCTCGCCCTCGACCGCCGCGTCGAGCCCGACCGCCACGCGCAGCAGCGCGCGGAGGGCGGCGGGGCCCTCGGCACGGTCGGCCGTGTCGAACCCGAGCCGCACCATCTCCGCGTCGAGCGCGGACGCTGGCCCCGGCACGAGCCACGCGTCGCGGGCGCAGGTGTGCAACGCGAGCGCGCCCGGCACGCGGGCGTCGAGATCGCGGAGGGGGGTGCGGCGCGCCGAGGAGGCGGTGCGCCAACTGATACATCGCCACGTGTATCGAGTCATGTGTCACCGCCGGCGGCCCGGCATGCAGCCACGAACCCCGCGGCGAGCGCCGGGTTCGAGCCGAAGTGGGCGTGGACGTAGCTCCCGAGGACGTTTCCGGTGGCCCACCCCTCGACGCCGGGGCCGCGCCGGCCGGTCATCGTGTACGCCGGCGGGAGGTCGGGCGTGCCCGCGAGCGCGGAGTAGTGGAACTCGTGGCCGCGGAAGCGCGTGCCGGCGGGGCCGAGCACGGTGTCGCGCGTCGTGACCACCTCGCGGTAGCCGAGCGCGCGGAGGCGCTCGCCCATCGTCGTGCGCACGGGGAGGACGCCGCACATCGGGCGATCGTCGAGGGCGGCGCCGAGGAACATGAGCCCGCCGCACTCGGCGTAGATCGGGCCCGGGAACGCCCGGATCGCGGCGTGCAGCGACGTGTTCGCCGCGAGCGTGTCGGCGTGGAGCTCGGGGTAGCCGCCGCCGATGTAGAGCCCGTCGACGTCGGGCAGCGCGTCGTCCGCTAGCGGCGAGAACGGCACGAGCTCGGCGCCGGCCTCCACGAGGAGGTCGAGGTTGTCCTCGTAGTAGAAGGAGAAGGCGGCGTCGCGGGCGACGCCGATGCGGACGCGCTTGGCGGCCCCGACGACCGGGGCCCCGCGCAAGCGGAGCGCGACGGGCCGCGCGAGGGCGAGAACGGCGTCGAGGTCGACGTGCGCCACGACGTGGTCGGCGATCGCCGTGATTCGCCCCTCGATGTCGGGGCCGCCGTCGGCGGCGTGGAGCCCGAGGTGCCGCTCGGGGAGCGTGAGCGCGGGGGCCTTCGGGACGCCGCCGAGGCATCGCACGTCGGACACGCCCGCCATCGCCTCGGCGAGGATTTTCGTGTGGCCGCGCGAGCCGACGCGGTTGAAGATCACGCCGGCGATGCATACGCCGGGGACGTGCCGCGCGAAGCCCTCGACCACGGCGGCGGCGCTCCGGGCCATGCCGCTCGCGTCGACCACGAGGAGGACGGGCACGTCGAGGAGGAGGGCCAGCTCGGCGCCGCTCCCGTCGAGCGTGCGCGGATCGCGGCCGTCGAAGAGCCCCATCACCCCCTCGATGAGGGCGAGATCCGCCGCCTTTCCGTCGACGCCAAAGGCGCCGCGGGCGAAGGTGGCGCGGACGCCCTCGGGGCCGGTCATCCACCCGTCGAGGTTGCGCGAGGGGTGGCCGGTCGCGGCGGCGTGCCAGGTGGGATCGAGGTAGTCGGGGCCGGCCTTGAAGGCGCGCACGTCGAGCCCGCCGCGCCGGAGCGCCGCGGCGAGGCCGCACACGACCGTGGTCTTGCCATGGCCGGAGCCCGGCGCGGCCACGAGCAGCGTGGGGATCGTGCCGCTCACGCCTTCCCCCGCAGCGCGTTGAAGGGGCCGACGAGGTCGGTCCGCTCCTTCGGGACCATCACCTTGAACAGCAGCTCGCCGGCGCCGTCGACGAAGCACACCATCCGTACCGCGCGCCCGGTGGCGTGGCCGGCCTTGGCCACGACCCACGCGGCGGCGATGCCGCTCGTGTCGAGGTGGAGGTGGACGCGCTCGTCCTCGTCGTTGAGCCACGTGCCGCGCTCGACCGCGGCGCCGAGGTCGCTCATCACCTCGGCGACGCTGCCGCCCGCGCGGAGGATCACCCGGAGGCTGCCCCAGCCGCGCACCGTGGCGAGCGCCTCGGGGCCGTCGACGCGGACGCACCTCCCGGCCTCGCCGAGCGTCGCGAGCGCCTGGCCCTCGGTCATCCCGAGGCGCTTCGCGGCGGCCCACACGGAGAGCCGGCCGTTGTCGAGCAGATCGAGGAGCGCCTCCATCAGAACTCCACGCCGGGCTGCGCGCGGATGCCCTGCTGGAACGGGTGCTTCACGAGCTCGAAGCGGGTGACGAGGTCGGCGGCCTCGACGAGCGCTTCGGGCGCGTAGCGGCCCGTGCAGACCACGTGGACGTCGGGATGGCGGGCACGGAGCGCGTCGAGGAGCGCGTCGACGGGGAGGAACCCCTTCCCGAGCGCCACGTTGATCTCGTCGAGCACGAGCAGGTCGACGCCGCCTTCCGCGGGCGGAACGGCGAGCGCCTCCCGCGCCCGGTCGAGGCCCCACGCGGCCAGCTCGCGCTGGCGCTCGTCGGAGCGGACCTCCCAGGTGAAGCCTTCGCCGGCGCGCACCACCGGGATGCCGAGCTTCTCCAGCGAGGCGAGCTCGCCGTACTGCCGCGAGCCCTTGATGAACTGCACGATGCGGACGCGGTGGCCGTGCCCCACGGCCCGGAGCGCCATGCCGAACGCGGCGGTGCTCTTGCCCTTGCCGTCGCCGGTGTTGACCACTAGGAGCCCGACGCGCTCCTTGTTCTCGGCCATCCGGCGCTCCTTCGGCGCGGGCGGGCGCGGCTCGTCGGTCGTGGGCACGTCGGGAGGCGCGCTCATTTGTCCCCCACCTTCGCCACCGCGACGGTGACGTTGCCGCGCTTCTGCTTCTCGACGAGGAGGCGGGTCGCGCCGGCGGACAGGAGGGCGACGGGCTCGGACACGCCGTACACCCCGACGTGGCGGAGGACGGTCTCGGACCGCCCCGAATACACGGGGGCGGCGTTGACCGCGTCGGCGTCGAAGGCCTCGAGCCGGAGTCCCCGCGCGGCCGCGTAGGCGAGGAGCCCCGGCTCGTCGGCCTTGAGCATGAAGGTGGCGAGGTTGCGGACGCTCCGAGGGGAGAGGCCGTGCTCGGCGAACACGGCGTCCACGACCTCGGCGATCTCGGCCTCTTCGGTGCCGCGGTTGCAGCCGATGCCGACGACGAGCGTGCGCGGGCGGAGCCAGATCGTCGGTGTATCGGTGTGTATCACCCGATGTGTCACGCCCACGCCCGCGGCGAAGTCGTCGAGCGTGTCGGTGATACAAACGTTCTTGCTTCGGTACCGGGTGAGGTCGGGCACCGTGACGCCCGGCTCGACGAGCACGCCGACGCGCTGGCCGTCCACGAGCGCGCCGGAGACCACCTTGAGCGCGTCCCAGTTCTCGACGTCGGCGCCGATCTGCTTGGCGAGCACGTCCGGGGCGAGGGTGCCGGTCACGTCGGTGCCGGTGGTGACGACGGCCACGGCTCCGATGCTGTCCGCGATCTGGTGACACAGCTCGTTGGCCCCGCCGAGGTGCCCCGAGCAGAGCGCGATGGCGAACTTGCCCGCGATGTCCATCACCACGACGCCGGGGTCCGAGCGCTTGTCGAGCACGTGCGGCGCGATCATCCGCACGGCGATGCCCGCCGCGCCGATGAAGATCAGGGCGTCGTGCTTCCCCCACGCGGCGTCCACGACGGGCTGCATGGCGCCCTCGAAGCGGACGTAGTGCTCGGGCGCGCCCTCGGCGTACTTCGCCGTGACGTAGCAGGTGAGCCGCGCCGGCAGCGCCGCCTCCAGCCGCCGCGCGAGGGCCACGCCCTGCCGCGTCACCGAGAGGACGGCGATGTCGTCGAGGCCCGAGGTGAGGCTCACGCGTCGCTCCCCGGCGCGTCGGTTTCGGCGTCCCCCGCGACATCGACCGGGGCGGCGCCGACCGGGCGCCCCTCGTCGTCGAGCACGAGCGAGCGGAGCGCCCGCTGGCCTGGCTTCACCTCGGTCGTCGCGAGGTCGTACTTGTTGGTGTACCCGCGCGGCGTGACCATTCGCCCCGCCGCGAAGCGGGTGTTGGAGTTGCCGACGAGGATGGTGGTCAGCATCCCCACCTCGTGCTCGCACACGTCCGCGAGCGTGGTGAGCACGACGTGCTCACGCTTGCGGTAGGCGCTCTTCACCACCGCGACGGGGGTGGTCGGCGCCCGGTGCTTGAGCAGGATGTCTCGCGTGGCGGCGAGCTGCCAGTCACGACGCTTCGACTGCGGGTTGTAGAGCGCGACGACGAAGTCGCCGGCGCCGGCCGCCTCGACGCGCCGCTCGATGACCGGCCAGGGCGTCAGCAGATCCGAGAGCGAGATCGTGCAGAAGTCGTGGGTCAGCGGTGCGCCGACGAGCGAGGCGACCGCGGTCACCGCGGTGACGCCCGGCACCACCTCGACCTCGACCTCCTCGTCGTCGAGGCCCTTCCAGCCGCGCTCGGCGATCACTTCGAGCGTAGGCCCGGCCATGCCGTACACGCCGGCGTCGCCCGAAGACACGAGCGCCACCGTGCGCCCGGCCTTCGCGAGATCGTAGGCGAGGTGCACGCGGTCGAGCTCCTCGCTCATGCCCTTGCGGTGCACCTCCTTGCCCTCGAGGAGGTCCTCGATGAGCTTGATGTAGGTGCTGTAGCCGATGACCACCTCGGCCTCGGCGATGGCATCGCGGGCGCGGAAGGTGAGGTGCTCACCGGCGCCCGGGCCGAAGCCCACCAGGAAAAGTTTGCCCTTCATGCGGTCTCCTCGGCGCGCGCGCGCCGGAAGCGGTGGGAGAAGTCTGCGGCGTAGAGACGGGATTCGTGCGCGCCGACCTTGGTGTTGAGCGTGGGGTCGAGGGCGGGCCCGACGAGGACCATCGCCTGGTCGCGGACGCGGGCCTCGCGCACCTGGTCGGCGATGGTCGCGAGCGTGCCGCGGAGCACGCGCTGCGTCGGGAGCGTGGCGTGCTGGACGACGGCCACCGGCGTCTCGGCCGGGCGCCCGCCCGCGATCAGCTCGCGGGCGACCTTGTCCATCAGCGTGGCCGACAGGTAGAGGCAGAGCGTGGCGTTGCCGAGCTTCGCGAGATCGGCGAGGTCCTCGCCGGGCGGCATCGGCGTGCGGCCGCCGGTGCGGGAGAGCACGACGGTCTGCGAGAGCTCGGGGATGGTGAGCTCGGCACCGAGCACGGCGGCGGCCGCGAGCGCGGACGTGACGCCGGGGACGACCTCCCATGGCACCCCCGCGACCTCGAGCCGCGTGATCTGCTCGTGGATGGCGCCGTAGATGGCGGGGTCTCCGGTGTGGACGCGGGCGATGCGCGCCCCCGCCTTCGCCCGCGTGATCATCCGGTCGACCATCTCGTCGACGGTGAGGCCCTTGCTGTCCTCCACCTCGGCGCGGATGCCGACGAAGTGCACGTCCGGCACGAGCGAGCCGGTGTAGAGCACGTAGTCGGCGGTGTCGATGAGGCGGCGCGCCTTGAGCGTGAGGAGCTCGGGATCGCCGGGACCGGCGCCCACGAACCAGATCTTTCCGGGTTCCATCAGGGGATCTCCAGGGTGTCCATCGCGGGTTCCGGGGGGCGTTGCGGGGGGGCGGAGCCCCCCTGCCCCATGACCTCGACGTCCTCGATCTCGTCGGGGCTGGCGGACAGCAGCTCCTCGACGAAGCCGAGCGGTCGCCCGACCAGCACGAGCGTGAGGTAGTTGAGACGGCGGTCGCGGAACCGTTCGAGGTCGCGCGTGACGATCTGCTGCTCGGCCGTGGCGCGGGAGACGAGCGCCGCGTGGGCGAGCCGGCCGGTCTCGCGAAGCACGTCGATGACCGTCGGGAGCACGCGCGCGACCTTCATCAGCACGACGACGTCCCACTCGAGGAGCACGTCGCGGAGGCGGTCGGCGTGCCAGGTGGCGGGCACGACGGCGATGCGCTGATCGCCCTGGCCGAGCGGGATGCCGGTGAGCGCGGCGGCGGCGGAGAGCGCGGGGAGGCCCGGCACGATCTCGACCACCACTTCGGGGACCTCGCGGAGGAGGAGCTCGCGGATGTGGAGGAAGGTCGAGAACAACATCGGATCGCCCTCGGTCACGAAGGCGACGTCGCGGCCCTCGCGGAGCTCGGCGGCGATGGCGAGGGCGTTGTCGCGCCACACCGGCACGAGCGCGGCCCAGTCGCGCGACATCGGGAAGACCTGCGCGAGGACGCGCGCCTCCTTCGGCACCACATCGCGGACGATGCGCCACGCGTAGGACGACGCGCCGGCCTTGCACGCCGGGTAGACGACGACGGGCACCGTGGTGAGGAGCCGGTGGGCGCGCACCGTCATCAGGTCGGTGGCGCCGGGGCCGACGCCCACGCCGTAGAGGCGGCCGATGGCCAATCCATTCATGGAGCCTCGTTGCGGATCGCGACGATCCAGATCGGGTTGAGGGCCTCGAACCGGGTCAGGTTCAGGATGGGGGAGGAGCGGGCGACGGCGATCTGGGTGCACTCCCAGGCGAGCCCGGTGGCCTTCGCGGCCGCGACCGCCTCGGCGAGGTTCTCGACGGTCGCGACGTTCACGACGACCGCGCCGCCCGGACGGAGGCGCGCGGCGGCCACCTCCACGAGCGTCGCCATCGATCCGGCCGAGCCGCCGATGAAGACGCGGTCGGGGTCGGGGAGGGCGTCGAGGCCGTCGGGAGCCTTGGCGTGCACGACCTCGACGTGCGGCGTCGCGAAGCGGGCCACGTTGTCGCGGATGATGGTGCAGCCGTCGGCGTTCTTCTCGACGGCCCACACCCGCGACGCGCCGAGGAGCGCCGCCTCGATGGCGACGGCGCCGGAGCCGGCGCCGAGGTCCCACATCACGTCGCCGGGGCGGAGGCCGAGCGCGGCGAGGGAGAGGGTGCGGACCTCGCGCTTCGTGAGGAGGCCCTTCTTCGGCACCTTCTTCTCGAAGGCGTCGTCGTCGGTGAAGGGCACGACCGGGCGCGCGCGCTTCGGGGCGACGAGGACGAGGACGTTGACCGGATCGCTCTCGGCCTCGCGGAGGGCGGCGATCGTCAGCTTGCGGACGCGCTCGTCGGGGGCGCCGAGGCGCTCGCAGATCCAGGCGTCCCCGTCGCGGTCGCCGAGCCACGCGCCGATGGCGGCGGGAGTGTTCGTGTCGTCGGTGAGGACGGCGACCTTGCCCGTCCGGTCGAGCGCGGCGCCGACGTCGGCGAGCGGGCGGCCGTGCGCGGAGATCACCGCGGCGTCCTCCCAGGCGAGGCCGATGCGCGCGAACGCCTCGGCGATCGAGGAGGGCGCGGGGAGGACCGTCAGCGCGTCGCACTGGCCGGCTTCGGAGAGTCGCGCGAGGAAGCTGCCGATGCCGTAGAAGAGGGGATCGCCGGAGGCGAGGACGACGACCGCGCGGCCGCGACGCGCGCCGAGGAAGGGGCGGAGATCCTTCATGCGGCCGGTGTGGTCGAAGCGCTCGGCGGCGGCCTCGGGGAACAGGGCGAGCTGATGCGTGCCCCCGACGAGGAAGTCGGCGGCGGCGATCGCCGCGCGCGCCCGGGGCGAGACCTCGCCCCCCATGGCGATGCCGACGACGGTGATCAACGGAGGTCTCCGGCGGCGACGTGGAGCACGGCGTGGAGCGCCGCGACGGTGACGGTGGACCCGCCCTTGCGGCCGCGCGTCACGATGGAGGGGAGGGCGGAGGCGAGGAGCGCCTCCTTCGACTCGGCGGCGTTCACGAAGCCGACGGGCATGCCGAGGACGAGCGCCGGCCGCACGCCGGTCTCGCGGTGGAGGCGGAGCACCTCGAGGAGCGCGGTCGGGGCGTTGCCGATGGCGACGATCGCCCCGTCGAGGAGGCCGCGGCGGTGCGCTTCGCGCATGGCCATGACCGCGCGGGTGGTGCCCTCCGCGCGGGCCGCATGGATGACGTCCTCGTCGTCGATGAACGTGTGCGCGGTGGCGCCGAAGCTCGCGAGGCGGGCGGCGTTGAGCCCGACGGTGATCATCTTCACGTCGGCGATGACCGGGGCGCCGCCCTTCTTCAGCGCGGCCACGCCCTGGTCGAGCGCGTCGGGCGAGAACTGGACGAGGTGCTTGTACTCGAAGTCGGCGGTGGCATGGATGACGCGGCGGACGACCTCCCACCGGGCGCCGTCGAAGTCGTGGGGCCACGCCTCGCGGTCGACGACGGCGAAGCTCTCGTCCTCGATGGCGCGGCCGAGGGCGGTCATCTGGCGAAGATCGTTCGGAGGGAGGTCGGTCATGCGGAGGACTCCTTGTCGGAGCTCCGGCCGAAGCCGGGCGGATACGAGCCGAGGAGCGGCCCGGAGAAGTCGGTGAGGAGCACGCGGAGCACGAGGGGGCGGCCTCCTCCGGCGCGGCTCCGGCCCTCCAGGTGCGCCGCGAGCATCACGGCGGCGCGTTCGCAGAGGGCGTCGAAGAAGGGGGTGACGCCGGCCTCGGCGACGATCTCCTGCACGTGCCGGCCGGTGTTCGCGCCCGCGATGGCGGCGACGACGTCCGCGGAGGCACCCGCGCCACGCGCGATCTCCGCGAGGAGCGCGCAGTCCACCTCGGACCCCGCGGCGTGCGTCATCGTGCGCCCGTCCGCCATCTTCGAGAGCTTGCCGATCATCCCGCAGAGCGTCGCGGTGTGGATCCCGACGGCGGCGGCGTGCGCGAGGGCGTGGCCGACGAAGTCGCCCATCTGGACGAAGGCGACCTCGGGGATGGCGGGGAGGAGATCCTGGGCGAAGCGCTCCGAGCGACCGCCCGTTGTGAGCACGACCTCGTCGGACCCGTTGGCCACGGCCACGTCGATGGCCTGGGTGACGGACGCGCGGAAGGCGGCGGTCGAGTACGGGTGGACGATCCCGGTCGTCCCGAGGATGGAGAGCCCGCCTTCGACGCCGAGCCGCGCGTTGAGCGTGCGCCGCGCCAGGGCCTCGCCGTCCACGATGCCGACGGTCACGCGCGCTCCGCCCGGGAGCACGCCGAGCACCTCGGCGGCGATGTTCTGGCGGGGCGGGGCGGTGATCGAGGGCTCCCCCACGGGGATGCCGAGCCCGGGCCGGGTGACGACGCCGACGCCCTCGCCGCGGACGAAGCGCACCACGCCGTCGTCGGCGGCCTCGACCTCCACCCAGATCTCGGCCCGGTGGGTGCAGTCGGGGTCGTCGCCGCCGTCCTTGATCACCGAGGCGCGGGCACGGCCGGGGGTGAGGAGGGCCGCGGTGCGGACCGGAAACCGGACGTGCTCGCCGTTCGGGATGCCGACGGTCACGGCGCCTACGAGCGTGTCGTAGCGGTCGGCGGTCAGCTCCGGGAGCGGACCCTCCCAGCGGTCGAGCGGGAGCCCCACCAGGGTCTGCGCGGCCGCGACGGCGGCGGCGCAGGTGTTCGCTCCGGTGGTGAAGCCGGTACGGAGCGGGGTGTCGGGGGTGGAGCGTGCCAGGGGAGGGCCCATCGGTGGGCCCCGGCCGAGAAAAGACGCTCCGCCGCCCCCTCCAGATGACGGTCACGTGGACCGCCGTCTCGAGGACGTGGGGCCGCAACGACCCGACGGGGAGCGCGGTTTTCCCGATACCGGGGAAATTTGCGCTCACCTCCAGACCAGGTTTCCCGATTTACGGCCTTTGTCTCCGCCGCCTTCCCAGGAAAACCCCAGTGGCATGTGGCGGAGCATGACCGATCACGGTGGCGGTCCCATGCTGGATTCTCACCAGCTTCCCGTCGACCTGAAAGTTGCGTCGTCAAGCTACCAACAACGCGGGTGGCCGTCAAGCGGCTTCAGCCGCCCTTCGGCGCCCCACACGTACAGTCCAGGCACCCATGCTCGGCGCACGTCCCGCGCAACCTGCTTCCGCAGCGCCTCGCGGCTCCCCGTCGGGCATCACCGCCGCCCTGCCGTCGAGCCGCGAAATTACGCGGCCTTACACCCGGTCACGCCGACGATCTCACCCTCTCTGGTGGAGATCACCGCGCCATGCGCATCGAACGTGTCCCGAGCGGTGGGCTCGCCCACTTCTCCTACTTCGTCGCGGACGGCCGGGACGCCGTCGTCGTCGACCCCCGCCGGGACGTCGACGTGTACCTGGAGCGCGCGCGCCAGCTCGGCGTGACCATCCGGTACGTGCTCGAGACCCACCGGAACGAGGACTACGTCATCGGCTCCGGGGATCTCGCCCGGGCGACCGGCGCGCGCGTGCTCCACGGTCGGGGCCTCCCCTGGGCGTATGGCGAGGAGGTGGCCGACGGCGACGCGATCGGCGTGGGATCCCTCGTCCTGCGCGCCCTCGCGACCCCGGGCCACACCCGGGAGAGCCTGTCCTACGTGCTGTACGAGCGGACGGACGGGCCCCCGCTCGCGGTGTTCACCGGAGATGCGCTCTTCGCCGGCGACGTCGGGCGCGTCGATCTGTACGGCCCCGCCCACGCGGAGGAGAACGCGCGCGCGCTGTTCGCGTCCCTTCACGCCCGGCTGCTCCCGCTCGGCGACGGCGTGGTGGTCTACCCCGCGCACGGCGGCGGCTCGGTCTGTGGCGCGGGCATCGCCGACCGCCCCATCACGACGATCGGGTACGAGCGGGGGACCAGCGCGCTCCTCCGCCTCGACGAGGCCGCGTTCGTGCGTCGGAAGCTTTCCGAGCGCCACGTGGTGCCCCCGTACTTCTTCAAGATGGAACGATGGAACCTGGAAGGCGCGCCGCCGCTCTCGGAGCTCCCCGTGCCGCGGGCGCTGGTGGCCGACGAGGTCGAGACCGCAACCCGCGCGGGCGCGCTCGTGGTCGATCTCCGGAGCGCCGAGGCCTTCGCCGGCGGGCACGTCCCCGGCGCGCTCTCCCTCTGGTTGGCGGGCGTCCCGTCCTACGGCGGGTGGCTGCTCCCGGACGATCGCGACAAGATCCTGGTCCTCGAGGACGCCTCGGACCTCGAGGAGGCGCTGCGCCACCTCGTCCGCATCGGCGTCGAGCGCATCGCGGGGTACCTCGGCCCCGGCTTCCCGGCCTGGCGCGACGCCGGGAAGCCCATCGCCCGTGTCGGCACCCTCGACGTGGAGACCCTCCGCCACCACCGGTCGGAGGGGTGGAGGCCGGTCGTGCTGGACGTGCGCAAGCCCGATGAGCACGCGGAGGGCGTCCTGCCGGGCGCGCGGCTGTTCTTCGCGGGGGAGGCGCCGGCCCGCGTCGGGGAGGTCCCCGGGGATCGACCGGTCGTGGTGCACTGCTCGGTGGGGAACCGCGCCAGCATCGTGGCGTCCATCCTCGCGGCAAACGGGCACCGGCAGGTCTGGAACCTGCTCGGCGGGATGAAGGCCGCCGAGGCCCTGGGGGAGCCGATCGTCGATCCGGACGCCGCCGAGCTGGAGGCCGAGACCCGGCGCCTCGGCGCCCGGGATCCCGGGGGGGAGGGGGCACCATCCGCCGGCACCGAGATCCGGGTGGACGATCGGTTCACGGTGGGGCCGCAGCCGGACGAAGCGAAGCTGCGCGAGCTGGCGAAGCAGGGTTTTCGTACCGTCGTGAACTTCCGGACCGAGGGGGAGGAGGAGCAGCCGCTCTCCCCCGCCGAGGAGGGAAGTCTCGTGCGTAGCCTCGGTCTCCGGTACCTCCACGTGCCGGTGGACGTGAAGCAGCTGCGGGAGGAGCAGGTCGACACCTTCCGCCAGCAGGTCGACACCCTGCCAGGGCCGATCTATGCGCACTGCCGGACCGGCATGCGGTCCGGCGCCTTCGTCATGATCAAGAAGGCGATCGACGAGGGGATGACGGGTGAACAGCTCGTCGCGTCCGCCGAGCGGATGGGTTTTCCCTGTGACAAGCCGGAGATCGAGAGCTTCGTCCGGAAGTACGTGGACGCCCGGGTCGAGGAGCCGGTGTAGCGGGCGCGCGCGTCGGCCGGTACCGCCGCCGCCGCGGCCCGGCTCGCCCGTCGTCCGCCCGGAACGCCCCGTTCGTGGTAGAAAGCGTGCGCGGTTTCGTGGAGCCAGTGCTGGCGGCCGCACAGCCTCCGGAGGGCCCCATGTTGCAACGATCCAACCGCGGCGCGAGCCAGACCACAGGTGGGGGCTCCCCCGCCGCCACGACGACCGCGCCCGACCGCCAACCGCGCGGGAACGCCGCCGCGGCCGAGCGCCTCGAGTCCCTCAAGTCCGGGTCGGAGAGCACCGGGGGCGCGGGCCGGCTCCCGTACCTCGACAAGATCCAGCTCGCCTTCGGCCACCACGACGTGAGCGGCATCCGCGCGGTCATCGGGGGCGGGGGCGGGGCCGCCGCGCACGAGATGGGCGCCGAGGCCTTCGCCCGCGGCGAGACCGTCACCTTCCAGTCCGCCCCCGATCTCGAGCTGGTGGCGCACGAGGTCGCCCACGTCGTGCAGCAGCGCGGCGGGGTGTCCAAGGCGGGCGGCATGGGCGAGGATGGGGACTCCCACGAGCAGCAGGCGGACGCCGTCGCCTCGCTCGTCGTGGCCGGCAAGAGCGCCGAGCGCGTGCTCGACGGCATCGGCGGCGCGCAGGGCAGGTCCGCGGGCCAGGGCACCGTCGTGCAACGGAAGCCGGAGAAGAAGGTCTCCGGCGGGGCCATGCGGCGCCTGGAGTACGCGCGCGCGGCGATCAAGCACACGAAGGAGGTCCTCTCCTTCGGCGCCGGCAACCAGAAGGAGGCGCTGAAGGCCACGAACTTCAACTCCTACTTCCGCATGAAGGCCATGCGGGATCCCGAGTGCTGGGAGATGTCCGCGTCGGTGCGGGCGCTCGCGGCGAGACATCCCGACGCCCTGACCGCGGCCAAGTGTGACCTCGCGGCGGGCGGCAATTGCGGGGAGCACGCCCAGCTCGGCTTCGACTACCTGCGCGCGACCGCCGTGGGCGAGTCCATCAACCGCTGCGATGTCGAGGGCCTCGACCACGCCTTCGTCATCCTCGGGGACGTGCCCCGCGAGGCCGACAGCGCGCTCAGCGTGTGCGACCCGTGGCCGAGCGCCCCGACCGCGTGCCTGTGGGAGGACCACTTCGCCCACACGCCCGACAAGTCGAAGATCAACTCGCGCCGGACCGAGAAGGCCGACGGCACCGACGTGAAGTCGGTCATCGCCGCGGGGCTCAAGCTCTCCCCCAAGGGCGAGGCGATGATCAAGGCCTCGTTCGACGAGAAGCGGACCGACGAGGAGATCGAGAAGGGCACCTCGCAGGAGAACGGCGCCCACCCCTGGATCTGGGAGCACCCGAACGCGGCCACCACCGAGTACGACTACAAGGAGGGGGCCTCGGAGTGATGCGCCTCTTCGCCGTCGCCCTGCTCGTCGGCTGCGCCGCGCCCGCCCTCCCGCCTCCCGCAACCCCGGAGCCCCCCGTGGCGACCCGACTCTCCCCCACGCCCGTCGGCACCTTCGACGACGGGCCCGCCGTGGCCGATCCCGCCGCCGTTCTCGCGTGGCTCGAGGCCGACGCCGGCTCGTCCTCGAAGCGCCGCCGCGTCCAGCTTCCCGTACGCGTGCGCTTCGACGACGAGCACCGGCTCGCCGTGGCCGCCGCGACCCTCGGCCCCGACGCCCCCGGCGCCCTCGCGCTGAAGCTCGACGACACCGCGATGGGCATCGCCCTCATCGACCAGCTCCGCAAGCGCTGCCCGGCCGGGCCGACCTGCACCGTCTGGCTCGAGGGCACCTGGGGCCCGTTGATGGCGGGCCTGCCGGACTTCGGCGGCGATTCGGGCCCGCCCCGGCACGACTTCACCGTGCTGCGGGTCGTG
>JAKFCH010000324.1:0-4834 GCA_036676765.1 Deltaproteobacteria bacterium | reverse complement strand
CTACTACTCGGGCCTCGGCGCCGAGGACTCCGGCACCATCCTCACCTTCACCCTCACCTTCCGCGGAACGGTGGCGGCGACGACCGAGGATCAGCTCTACAGCCTCACGCTGAACGTCCTGGGCGACTCGAGCGTGCTGCTCGACTCCCTCGACATCATCGTGCTCGTCCCGGGCACCGCGTTCTGATCGTCGGGTGATCGGGGGCGGCTCCGGGCGCATGCGCCCGAAGCCGCGTGCGGGGGATCCCCCCGCAACGCCCCCCTCGATCCGGAGGCAGCGCGGCCTACCGACGCTTCGCGGTGTAGCTCGTCGCCTTCTTCTGGTCGGGGTGGCGGATCGAGCCGGTGAGGCGCTCGCCGTCGAGCAGGCCGTCGACCCACCAGCCCGGCTCGGCGTCCTCGGAGGCGGTGAACCGGCCCGTGGCCGTGTCGAGCGTGCCGTCGAGGCGGAACGTCCGGTAGGCCGTGCCGACGAGCACCTCGAGCCGCGCGCTCACCCGCGCGCCCCCGGCGCCCTCGAGCGCGAGGGTGAACGGCCGCCCCGACCAGGTGCCCGCCCACGTTCCGGTGAGGCGGCCGATGGCGCCCGGTGAGGCGGGGGCGGTCGCCGGCGGGGTGGGCGCGCTGGGTGCGGGAGGCGCGGCATCCGCCACGGCGGGGGCGTCGGTCGCGGCCGGGGCCACCGGGCTCGCGGGGGCCTCCTGGGGAGGGGTGGCGGCGGGCGCGGGGGCCTCCGCCTCCGCGGGGGCCGCCGCTCCGGAAACGATGGGCGCCTGGGGGCCCGCGCGATCGACGCTCGGGGCCGCGGTCGGGGCGGGCGCGGCGATGGTCAGGGGCGCGTCGCCCGGGGGAGTCGCGGCGGGCGTGCCACCGATGGGCTTGGTTTCTGCCGGCGTACCAGCCGGGGTGCCACCCACCGGCGTGCCACCCACCGGCGTGCCACCCACCGCGGGATCGCTTGGGAGGGCCGCGGTCCGGTCCTCGGGCGCGAGCGCCGGGGAGGTGTCACCCGGGCGTGCCATCCAAAGCCCGCCGCCCACCGCGAGGGTGAGCAGGAGGCCGACGGCGAGGCCGATCCCGAGGCTCGCCCGTCCCGTCCCGGCTTCGGACGCAACGGGGGTAGGGTCAGGCGCGGGCGTCGCGATCGTAGGGGCGCTCGCCGCACGGGCGCGGATGGGATCGGGCGCGGCGGACACCACCGGCGGGTCGTCGTCGTACGCGCCGAGCGCGGAGGGCGCCATCGTCGGGTTGGCGGGGCCGACGGCGCCGGAGCTCATGCCCGCGACCCGGAGCGGCATGACCGACGGGAGCGAGATGGCGAGCGGGGCGGCGGCGCGGTGGCCCTCCACGACGTCGGCCAGATCGGGGCGATCGCCGTACAGGGAGCGCGCGAGCTCCCGTGCGTCGGTGTAGCGGGCGAGGCGGTCGACGGCGAGGCAGCGCTCCACCGTGTCGACGAGGGCGGGCGGGAGGTGGGGCGCCCGCTCGCCGAGGGGCACGTGGTCGCCGAGGAGCGTCGCGGCCAGCGTGGCGGCGACCTCGCCGCGCGTGAACGGTTGCACGCCGGTGAGCATCTCGTAGAGGACGACCCCGAGGGCGAACACGTCGGTCCGGGCGTCGGCGCCCGCGGCGGCGCCGGCCTGCTCGGGGGACATGTACCCGGGGGTGCCCATGACGAGACCCTGGATGGTGTCCCCGGGGCCGGCCGTCTCGTCGCCGACGAGCACCTTGGCGAGCCCGAAGTCGGTGACCTTGGCGAGGACCCCCATCGGGCCGGGCGCGAGCAGGATGTTCCCGGGCTTCAGATCGCGGTGGAGCACCCCGGCGGCGTGCGCGGCCGCCACCCCGGCGAGCACCTGCGCGAACAACGCGAGCGCCTCGTCCATACGGAGCGCGCCCTTCTCCGCGAGCAGCCCCTGGAGGGTGACCCCCTCGACGTATTCGAGCACGAGCGCGGAGTGGCCGCGCACCTCGATGACGTCGGTGACGGCGACCACGTTGGGGTGGCGGAGCTGGGCCTGGATGCTGCCCTCCCGCAACAGCCGCCGCGCCACGGCGGGGCCGCCCACGGTGACCACCTTGAGGGCGTGCAGGGATCCGAGGACGCGGTGGCGCACCTTGAACACCTGCGCGAGCCCGCCGACCCCCAACAGGTCGACGACCTCGAAGCGGTCGACGATGTCGCCGGCCTGGAGCACGACTATCGCTCCCGGGCGCCGCGGGTCGCGAGCTGGCCGGACAGCCCCGCGGTCACCACGACCAGGTCGGACGGATTGTTCACGGCGTAGCCGGTGCCGAACACCGCCAGCGCGAGCGACGTGCGGCGAGACGAGCGGACGATGAGCTTGCCGCCCGCGCGGAGGTTCAGCACGCTGAGCATCCCGAACCGATCGGGGTCGCCGAAGTCGGTCGTCTCGATGTCCTCGCCCTGGGGGCGCCAGAGCATCGTCACCGCGGGGCCGATCGCCCACGCGGGCCGCGCCCCGCCGAGCCACTCGACGTCGACCTGGAGCTCCGAGCCGGGCACGGGCACCCCGTCGCGGTCGGTGTTGGGGAACCGGTAGCGCCCGCCCACCTCGAGGTACCCGCTCCAGTAGCCCTGGCCGAGCGCCCCGCTCCGGCCGAGCGACGCGAACCCGCCGAGGTCCGTCGTGCCCTCGCCGAGGTTGGTGACACGGGCGCGCGTGTCGGAGGTGTGCTGCCCGAGCCGGAGATCGGCGCCCACCGCCACGGACAGCGGCGCGCCGATGAGCTCGTCGACGACGAGGCCCTTCACCCGCACGCCGACGATGCCCATCCCGTGCGTCGTGTCGCAGCCCCGCTGCCCGATCGTGGAGCACAACGGGCCGTCGGTCCGGTTGGCCGCCACGTAGTAGTAGGGCAGCTGGAGCTCGACGTCGACGCGGTCTCGCACGCCGTAGCCCAGGATCAGCTGGGCACCGGCCTTCTCGAGCCCCTGGTCCACGTCGACGACACCCTCGGAGTAGCTCCCCGTGGACGGCGCGAGCCGGCCGATGCGCTGGTACTCGGCGCCCGCGTAGACGGACAGATCGCCCTCGGGCAGGGTCCACGGACCCGTGCCGGCGGAGGCGGACAACGTGGTGAGCAGGGCGGCGAGGAGCATGTCGGTCCCGGGTCGTGGAGTGTACGACGGAGTGCCGGCCGATGGATCACCGCCTCATCCGGTCGGAGGCGGGGCCGCAGGAGCCTGTAGCGCATTGCGGACCGAGCCTGCTGAGCCACCGCTGAGGCGCGGCTGCGTGGCCGACGAGTGCGCAGGTCGAGACCTGTAACCGAGGAGGACGCGCGGCCGCGTCCAGCGGGGGCCAGCGGGCGACGGGAGCTATGCGCTACAGGCTCCTAGAACGCGTCGCCCCACGCGGCCACGACACCCCACCCCTCGGGCCCGACCCCCACGTCGAGGCGCGTCACGTTGTATCGGTCGGGGGGCAGCACGATCCGCAGCCCGCCGCCCCCGGTGGCGTGCCACCCCTCGACGTTCGCGCCGTCGACGAACAACGCGCCGTGCAGCGGCCCCCAGAGCGGGTGCCGGTACTCGATCTGCGCGCCCAGGACGGTGTCCCCGCGGTATCGGCCCGCGGGGAGCCCGCGCAACAGATCGGCGCCGCCCGCCGTCGGGAGCCTGTAGAACGGCGAGTCGGTGGGGACGTGCGTGGCCACCACGTGGAACGCCAACGTGCCGCCCCAGAGGCGCGGAAAGGCGCGGCCATCGGCGGACACGACGGCGTGGGTGTAGGCGCCGAAGTCGACCTCCCCGCCGACACGGAGGCGCGCGGTCGCATCCCCGAGAGTGAGGGACGTCGTGGGCCCGGCGAGGAGCCGCGCGCCGGGCGGCTCCGCGAACGAGAGCCACTCCGCGCGCCCGATGGCGCCGAGGCTCCCGCCGAAGAGGCCCCACTGGGGGGCCACGGCCGCGGAGATGCGCGCCAGCGCGAGATCGTAGGGCGCGGGCACCCCGTCGATCCAGCGGTCGGCCACCGCCCGGGCGGCCCCGACGCCGAACACGAGCCCCGGCCGGGTCGCGGTGACGAGCGAGCCGCTCGTGGAGAAGCCGCCGCGGGTGTCCGCGCCCCCGACGAGCTCGAGCCGGTGGCCCTTCCAGGCGAGGTCGGGGTGCGCGAACCGGAGCGTGAGCCCCACGCCGGCCCCGGGCGCGCCGCCGACGCCGACGCCGATCACCCACGTGCCCGGCGCCTCCGGACGGAGGCGGTCGGTCGCGCGGATGCCGCGCCCCATCCCGTCGAGCTGGTCGTCGGGGAGCGCGTCGAGGGCCGCCCGATCCCCGGTCGCGACGGCCACCCGCGCGGCGGCCGGGCCCACCAACGGCGAGCCGGCGAGCAGCCCCGCCACACGCGATGGGTCGGCGCCCGTGAACGGGGGCATGAAGAGCTCCCAATCCGCGCCGGCGACGGCGCACCACGGCTCGGCCTCGGGGCACGCCCGGAGCGCGGAGTTCAGCTTCGCCTCGTGGACGAACGGCGCGACGCTCCCGCCGAGCTGGAGCAGCCGGATCCGCGCCATCGCCTCGGCGGCGGCGGCCACCCCGGGCGCGCGCGCGTCGGTGGCGGTGGTGGCGTTCGCGGCGTCGAGGGCGTCCCGCCACGCGCGTTGGGCCGCGCCGCGGTCGCCGGCCCACCACGCTTCGTCCCCGCGGGAGAGGGCGTCGAGGGCGGGGGCTTCGGGCGCGTGGGGGATCGCGGGCGCGTGGGGGATCGCGGGCGCGTCGGGGATCGCGGGCGCGTCGGACGCCGGCGCGGCAGGGGCCGCCGCGGCCCGACCGAGGCTCCCCGCGAGGAGGAGCAGAGGTGCGAAG